>NZ_JBHYIO010000013.1:0-257336 GCF_042740095.1 Nonomuraea sp. NPDC059023
ATACATCTCCGCGCGGGGGGTGCAGCCCCCCATGCGGTGTATCTCCACGTTGGGGGGTGCGTCACCGCGCGGTCTGCCCCGGCCGTGTCGCGCCGCGACACGAAACGGGGTCCGCGGCGAAGAGAGGAGGTCAGGCGCGGCGGATCGTGATGTCGCCCTCGTGGCTGCGGGCGCGGATCTCGACCGTCTCCTCGAACCCCTCCGGCCCCTCGCGGGCCTCCAGGGTGTTGACCAGCCGCCCCTCCGCCGTGCTCACATCCAGCAGCGCCGCCGTGCCCTGGCGGATGCCGACCTCCAGGTCGCCGCCGGTGCTCGTCAGCACCACGGTGCCGCGCCGCACCTGCCCGATGCGCACGCTGCCGTACACCGTCTTGGCCTCGACGTCGCCGCCGGCGCGCTCGACTCGCATGTCGCCGTGCACGCCGGTCAGCCGCAGGTCGCCGGTGACCTCGCCGATGGCGCACTCGCCGTCGTCGTTGCTGATGACGGCGCTGCCGTCGATCTCGTGGATCCTGACCTCGCCGGAGCCGGTGGTGATCTCGGCGCGGCCGTGGGCGCGGTCGACGGAGATCTCGCCGCTGTCGGTGGTCAGGCGGACCGCGCCGGCCTGGTCGAGGCGGATGTCGCCGTAGTCGGTACGCAGCCGGACCTCGCCCAGCCGCCCGGTGCAGTGGAACTCCCCGGCCATCGCCTCACCCTGCACGTGTGAGCCGGTCGGCACCTCGATCGTCACGCTGGGTGAGGGCTGCCCCCATTCGCCCAGCATGCGTACCAGCCGGGACAGGCTCCAGCCGGGCCGGCTGCCGACGGTGGCGGCCGCCTGCCGTGCCACGCCGGACAGGCCCGGGTCGTGCGGCGCGGCGGAGACCACCAGGGTGGCGCCGTCGTAGACGGCCTGGACCTCGCCCTCCTGCTCGCCGTCGCCCGGCCGCACGTCGAGTACGGTGTCGGTGCGGTCACTGGCGATGATCTTGACGTCGCCGCCGGGCAGGTCGATCCTGACCGTGATCGGCTCGGGCGTGTCGAACGTCGGCATGGCAAACCTCCTGAAGATGCTGGTGTGGACCGCTCAGCCGACCCAGCCGCTGTAGCGGCGCCCGCCGGCGGCGGGGCGGCGCGGGCCGCGGCGGGCGGCCGGCTCGAACGTGGCGGCGACGGCGCGCACGAGCCAGGTGTTGACCGACAGGCCCTCCTGGCGCGCGGCCTCCTCGATCTGGCCTTTGAGCTGCTCGGGCAGGCGGAAGTTGATGCGCGCGGTGCCGCCGTCCTTGCCCGCCGCGACGGGCGGTTCCGCCTCTTCCCCGGGGGGCCGGTCGAAGTCGTGCTCGGCGGGGGAGCGGGTCAGGACGAAGGCGGGGTCGCCGCGGCGCAGGCGCACCTCCACCGAGCCGGGCGCCAGCTCGCGGGTGATCTCGTCGGCGGCCTCCGACAGCGCCTCCAGCAAGATCAGCCGCACCGAGGACTCCAGGGGCGCGGCGAGCCGCTCGGCCAGCGCGACCGCCTCCTCGCCGCCGCCCTGTGCGGCGACGGCCAGCTCCCGGCGGAGCCGGTCGGCGTACGACGTGAGATCCATGACGCCACTATGGCGCCAATTCGACGCCAGCACAAGCCAGAATGGCATCAGGACAAAAGGGCGTTAACCTGCCCACGTGATTGCTTTTCATCCCATGAGCACCATGAACCCCACCAGCGCCGCCGACCTCGCACGCGTCACCGCCTGGACCGTGCGCGAGCCCGTCGGCTGGATCGACGCCGAGCGCTACCGGGCCGACCTGGCCGAGGGCATGTACCGCCCGGAATGGACGTGGATCGCCGAGGACACCGCCGGCCGCATGGTGGGCCGCGCGCTGTGGTGGGGACCGGCCGCCGCCCCGCACCCGGTCGCGCTCGACTGCCTGGACGTCGACCCCGCGGCACCCGAGCGCACGGCGATCGCCGCCCGGCTGATCGGCGCCGCGCTGGCGTCCATCCCGGGCCCGGTGACGTACACCATCAAGGCCGTCGGCGGCTGGCGCGAGGAGCCCGCCACCGCGGCCGCCGTGGGCTGGCGGCGCGCCGCCGCGCACGCCGCCGGGCTGAGGCGCGAGGTGGAACGGCTGCAGTTCGCCTGGACCCCCGAGGCCGGCGTGCCCGCCGCCACCGGCGCGCTGCGCTTCACCGAGGCCGCCGACGAGGAGTTCCTGGCCGTGTTCGAGCGCATCGCCGAGGGCAGCCTGGACGCGCAGACCCGCGCGAGCGTCGCGGCCAAGGGCGCCCGCGCCGGCGCCCGCGAGGAGATGGACTTCTACCTGAACGCGCCGGGGCAGCGGCACTGGTGGCGCCTGGCCCGCACCCCCGACGGGCAGGTGGCGGGCATGGCGATCCCGTCGGCCACGCCGTACCACGTCAATGTGGGTTATCTCGGCGTGGTGCCGCAGCTGCGCGGGCGCGGCTACGTCGATGAGATCCTCGGCGAGATCACCCGCCTGCACGCCGGCAACGGCGCCCCGCGCATCACCGCCACCACCGACCTGGCCAACGCCCCCATGGCCGCCGCCTTCCGGCGGGCCGGCTACCAGGTCACCGAAATCCGGCTGAATCTCTCCAGCTGACCTGCCACTGTGGAGGCCATGGATCTCAGCGACGCCACGAAGCTGGCCCGAGCCCTCGAAGAGCTTCTCCGGGACGCCCACCACGAGATCAACCAGTCCAAGCCCACCCCCGAACTGGTCGCCCGCGTCACCGGCCACCTGGGCAGCCCGCTGCGGCACATCGCCAACGTGATCGCCTCCTTCCCCGCCTGGGAGCACGTCAACCTCCAGCGCGGCATCGACGCCTACCTGGCCGAACACGCCCCGCAAGCCCAGTGGTTCGGCATCGCCGGCCAGGGCCGCGAGCACGAGGACTTCGTCAACATGCTCGCCAGCGCCGCCCGCGGCTACGAACGCTTCGAACCCGGCGCCGTCGACTACACCACCGCGCCCATCGGCCCCGACGAGAGCGTCGAAGTCATCGCGCTCGGCCTGATCCTGGCCCGCTCACCCGACGGCCGGCCGGTCGTCATCGGGCTGCGCGGCCCGCAGCAGCACGGCCCGCCCAAGAGCAACGTCGTCGTCCTGGCCACCGACCGCACCATCGCCACCCGCACCCGCGAGGCGATCGAAGCGCACATGCGCGCCCACGACATCTACCGCGGCCAGATCCTGTCGTTCGAATGGAGCGAGCACCGCGGCAACGACCTGGTCACCTTCCTGCCCCGCCCCCAGGTGAGCGCCGAGCAGGTCGTCCTGCCCGAGGGCGTACTGCACAGCATCGAACGCCACATCATCGGGATCGGCGAGCACGCCGTACGGCTGCGCGAGCACGGCCAGCACCTCAAACGCGGCCTGCTGCTGCACGGCCCGCCCGGCACCGGCAAGACCCACACCGCCCGCTACCTGATGGGCCGCATGCGCCAGTGCACCGTCATCGTGATGACCGGCTCGGCGATCAGGTTCGTCACCCAGGCGGCGGGCCTGGCCAGGCGGCTGCAGCCGGCGATCGTCATCCTGGAGGACGTCGACCTGGTGGCCCGCGACCGCTCCTACACCGAGGACGGCAACCCGCTGCTGTTCGCGCTGCTGGACGCCATGGACGGCGTGGGCGCCGACGCCGACGTCACCTTCGTGCTCACCACCAACCGCGCCGACGTGCTGGAGCGCGCGCTGGCCGACCGTCCCGGCCGCGTGGACCTGGCGGTGCGCATCCCCAAGCCGGACGCCGCCGGCCGGCGGGAACTGCTGCGCCTGTACGCGCGCGACCTGCGCCTGGAGGCCGACCTGGAGCCGATCGTGGAGCGCACCGACGGCGCGACCGCCTCGTTCTTCAAGGAACTGCTGCGCCGGGCCGTCCTGATCGCGCTACCGCAGGCCGAGGCCGTCACCACGCTCACCGGCGAGCACCTCGGCCGGGCGCTGGAGGAGATGCTGGATGAGCGCCAGACGCTCACCCGGGCGCTGCTCGGCTCCGGCGAACGCGTGCACGAGGGCGAGGAGGCCGACCTGTTCGACACCCCGGCCCCGATGTTCGGGCCCGGCGTGCACCTGCACGGCCCCTGACCCCGACGGCTACACCAGCGCCAGCTGCGCCGCCTTGGGCGTGAGCGGGGCCGGGGGAGCGGGGGCGCCGAAGTCCAGGTGGTAGGCCCGGCACAACTGCTCGATCTGGCCGAGGATGCGCTGCTCGTAGCCCGGCGCCGGCAACCCGGCCGGATCGTAGAGCTCCTCGTAGCGCTCGGCCAGAGCGGGATGGGCCCGCCGCAACCAGGTCATGTACCAGGCGCGGGTGGCCGGAGGCAGGCGCAGCACGATCGCCTCCACCCCGCCCGCGCCACTGGCCGCGATCCTGCGCACGGTGGCGCCCAGCTGGTCGGCGGCGTCGCTCAGCAGCGGCAGCACCGGCGCCATCAGCACCCGGCACGCCACCCCGGCCTCCACCAGCGCCGCCACCAGCTCCAGGCGGGCCTGCGCCCCGGGCGCGCCCGGCTCGACCGCCCGCCGGATGCGCTCGTCGACGAACGCGATCGAGACCGCCACCCGCGCGCCGGCCGCCGCCAGCATCTCGGCGTCGCGCAGCACCAGCGAGCTCTTGGTGTAGACGGTGAACGGCACGCCCGCATCCCGCAGCGCCGCCACCACGCCCGGCATCAGCCGGTAGGTGCGCTCGGCCTCCTGGTAGCAGTCGCCGCTCAGCCCCACCGCGACCGGCGCGCCGTCGAAACGCTCCAGCTCCGCCCGCAGCCGCGCCACCGCGTTGGCCTTGACCACGATCCGGGTGTCGAAGTCGCGCCCGGCGTCCATCCCGAGCTTGCGATGCCCGGCGCGGGCGCCGCAGCCGCGGCAGGCATGGGCGCAGCCACGATAGGGGGAGATGCCCCACTGCTGGGCGATGCCCGCGGCCGGCGGCACCCGCTCGATCATGGTGCGGGCCTGGGTCTCGTAGAAGCCGCCGCGCAGCACCGCACGCCGTTCGATCAGCGGCTTGTGCTCGCCGGCCTCGAGTAGCGAAAGCGCGTCCCACTCCACGAGCCCAAGTGGAACACGTATTCGACTGTGTTGGCAAGCGCATCCGCCCCATCTAAACTGGCACAGACGTACCACTTTTTGGAAGGGCTCCACCCCCATGGCCTGGCTCCTGCTCGCCCTCGCCATCGCCAGCGAGATCGCCGCGACCTCCGCACTCAAACTCGCCAACGGCTTCACCCACCTCGGCTGGAGCATCCTCGTCATCGCCGGCTACGCCACCTCCTTCGCCCTGCTCGGCAAGGCCCTGCAACTCCAACTGGAGATGGGCACCGCCTACGCCATCTGGTCCGGCGCCGGCACCGCCGCCATCGCCCTCATCGGCTTCGCGTTCATGGGCGAGAGCCTGTCCCCGCTCAAGATCGGCGGTATCGTGCTCATCATCGCCGGCGTCGTCGTCCTCAACCTCGCGGGAACGCATTGACCAAAAAACCCCAGGCCCGCGCCACCCAGCGCCGCACCGCCCTGCTCAACGCCGCCGTCGACCTGCTCACCGAGAACGGCTTCGCCGCCCTGACCCACCGCGCCGTCGCCCACCGCGCCGCCCTGCCCCTGGCGGCCACCACCTACTACTTCGCCTCCCGCGACGACCTGCTCGCCGAAGCCTTCACCCACCTGGTCGAACGCGAACTCGGCCACCTGCGCGCCCACGGCCTGCCCGGCCTGGCCGACGACCTGGCCAACGCCGACCGCCCCCACCAGCTCGGCCTGTGGGAACTGTACGTCCACGCCGGCCGCGACCCCGCCCTGCAAACGATCGCCCGCCGCTGGAGCGACGGCTGCCTCGCCGTCACCGCCGACCACCTCGGCCTGCCCCCCGCCCACCCCCGCGCCCGCCTGCTCTACGCCACCGTCTGCGCCCTGTGGCTGGAACACGTCGTCGAACAACGCCCCCTCGACGACCTGCGCACCCTGCTGGCCCTCGCACTGGAAAACGCCTCGCGTCCCGAATGACCGATGCCTACACTGCGTCCGTGCTCAAACCCACCTACCCGATCACCACCGAACGCCTCACCCTGCGCGGATTCACCCCCGGCGACCTCCACGACCTGCACGCCTACGAATCCCTGCCCGAGGTCGCCCGCTACCTCTACTGGGAACCCCGCGACCTCGACACCACCCGCGCCTTCCTCGACAAGAAGATCGCCCGCACCGCCCTGCTCGACGAAGGCGAAGCCATCGACCTGGCCATCACCCTCACCGAGACCGGCGAACTCGTCGGCAACTGCGTCCTGATCTGGACCAGCAAACAACACCGCCAAGGCGAGATCGGCTACGTCCTGCACCCCCGCTTCCACGGCCGCGGCTACGCCGCCGAAGCCACCCGCCCCCTGCTCGGCCTCGGCTTCGACTACCTCGGCCTGCACCGCATCGTCGGCCGCCTCGACGCCCGCAACCGCGCCTCCGCCCGCGTCCTGGAAAAACTCGGCATGCGCCACGAGGCCCACCTCATCGACAACGAGTACGTCAAGGGACAATGGGCCTCCGAAGCCGTCTACGCCATGCTCGCCCGCGAATGGCAGAACCCATGACCACCTGGCACACCCTGTGGGACGCCCGCCCCGGCTGGCTCAACACCGCCAGCTACGGCCTGCCACCCCGCCAGGCCTACACCGAACTGCAGACCGTCCTGGACCAATGGCGCCACGGCAGCAGCGACTGGAAACCCTGGGACGACAGCGTCGGCCGCGCCCGCACCGCCTTCGCCCACCTCATCGGCGCACCCCCAGCCGACATCACCATCAGCTCCACCGCCTCCCAGATCACCTCCACCATCGCCACCGCCCTGCCCGAACGCGCCCGCGTCCTGGTCCCCGACATCGAGTTCACCAGCAACGTCTTCCCCTGGGCCGTCGCCGCCGACGTACAGACCGCACCCGCCGACCGCCTGGCCGAACACATCACCCCCGCCACCACCGCCGTCGCCTTCAGCCTCGTCCAGTCGGCCACCGGCCAGCGCGCCCCCCTGGCCGACATCATCGCGGCCGCCCGCGAGCACGACACCCTCGTCATCACCGACGCCAGCCAGGCCTGCGGATGGCTGCCGATCACCCTCGACGGCATCGACGCCCTGGTCTGCGCCGCCTACAAATGGCTCATGGCCCCCCGCGGCGCCGCCTTCGGCTACCTGTCACCCCGCCTGCGCGCACGCATGCGCCCCCTGGCCGCCAACTGGTACAGCGCCCCCGACCCCGCCACCGCCTTCTACGGCATGCCCCTGCGCGTGGCCGGCGACGCCCGCGCCTTCGACCTGTCACCGGCCTGGTTCTGCTACGTCGGCGCCGCCCCCGCCCTCGAACTGCTCACCACCCTCGGCGTACAGGCCGTCGGCGCGCACAACCTCGCCCTGGCCAACCACGTCCGCACCGGACTCGGCCGGCCCCCCGGCGACAGCCCCATCCTGTCCCTGCCGGCCGACCCCGCCCGCCTGGCCGCCGCCGGCATCACCGCCGCCACCCGCGCCGGCAACGCCCGCCTGTCCTTCCACGCCTACAACACCCTCGCCGACGCCGAACGCGCCCTGGAGGCCCTGTCATGATCCTGCACCTGGCCCTGGCCGCCGACTGGCACGCCACCGGACCCGCCGGCTACCAGGTCTCCACCCTCGGCAAAACCCTGCAGGAAGTCGGCTTCATCCACTGCAGCCACGACCACACCCAGCTCGACCAGGTCGCCAACACCTTCTACGCCGCCGTCACCGAACCGCTGCTGGTCCTGCACATCGACCCCACCGGCCTGGACGTGCGCGAAGAAGACGGCTTCCCCCACCTGTACGGCCCCCTGCCCACCGCCAGCGTCACCGCCACCCACCCCTACTCTCCGGTACGGCCGGCGTAAGAGACCCGGAACCGACTAGGGCTTGCGCCAGATGATGGTGTAGCGCAGCAGCAGATGACGGCGGAAACGCGAGCCGGGCAAGATCTCCGCCGCGAGCTCCCGCATCTGCGGATAGGTCACCGGCGGCGGCCACACCATGGGCGAGGGATGCACCCAGTGACCCTTCACCGCACGATGCGCCATACCCACCGCCATGCCGGCGAGGGTACGCGGCAGATCCCCGGGCATCGTAGTACGGGCCAGGCCGACGACGGCCACCACGCCGCCGGGACGCAGCAGCTCACGCATCCGGGCCAGCCCCGCGGCGGCGTCCATGTGATGCAGGGTGGCGACCGAGGCGATCACGTCGAAGGAAGCCGGCTCGAACGGATGCGTGAGGAAGTCGCCGACGATGTAGTCGATCTCCCCGGGCTGCCGGCGGGCCAGATCGATGCTGGGCGCGTCCAGGTCGATCCCGGTCACCTGCGGCACGCGGCGCCGCAACTCGCGGGCGAGCATGCCCTCGCCGCAGCCCACGTCGAGAGCACGCCGGGCATCACGGGGGAGCGCGCCCAGGACACGGGGATGGAAATGGATGTTGTGGTTCCACCGCCTGCCATTCGTCGCCGTCATGCGATCATCCTGCCGGACGAACGGCGACGATCTCCGGCATTCCGCAACAACGCCTTGCGCCGTAACTCTATCTAGATAGATATTGGGGTCATGGCACCCGCACGACGCCCCTCACGCCAGACCGCCGCCGTCCTCACCGCCCTCGCCGGCAAAGGCAGCGACTGGAGCCACGGCTACGACCTGTGCCGCACCCTCGACCTGAAGGCAGGCACCGTCTACCCCATCCTCATCCGCCTGGCCGAACGCGAACTCGTCGAGACCGCCTGGGAAAACGAACCGCCCCGCGGACGCCCCGCCCGCCACCTGTACCGGCTCACCACCGCCGGCGCCGAACTCGCCCGCACCCTCACCACACCGGCGCCCACCCGCGACGGCACCACCGCACCCAGCGCCACCCGGCTCGCGCCCGGGACCACCTGACCCCGGCCCGCCCCGCCGTTCGGAGGGACCCCAATGCTCCCCGCACTCCTCCTGGCCGTCCTCGCACCCGCGCCCCTGCTGGCCCTCGTCGTGCTCACGACCCGCCTGCGCGACGCCCGCCTGCGCGACGCCCGCCTGCGCGAGGCCCGCCTGCGCGAGGCCCGACGCCAAGCAGACACCGGCGCGCACCCCGCCCGCGCCGCCTGGCGAGCCGGCACCACACGCCCCATCTGGCCCGCCCTGGCAGCCATCGCCCTCACCGCCGCCACCCTCACCGCCGGCCTGGAGCACACCTACCTCGCCGCACTCACCCACGGCCCGGCCTGGGGCTTCGACGTGGTCCTCACCACCCTCATGCTCGCCCTGCTCGCCGCCATCGCATGCGCCGTCCTCGCCGGCCTGACCGCCGCCGCAGTCGGCCGCGCCCGCGGCTTCGGCGCCGGAACCATCGCCGGCCTGCTCACCCTCACGGCCGTCGCCGCCGGTACGGCCGCCGCCCACCTACCCCTGCGCGCCGCCCACCTGACCGAACCCGGCACCTTCCCCACACCCGCCCACCTCGGCGACGGCGACCTGCTCCTGCCCTTCGACGCCTTCCTCGCCGCCCTGCTCTGGGCCCTGCCCTGGCCCATCCTGGGAGCCGCACTCGCCACCCGCGCCACCAGCCGCCGGCACCCGACCGGCGACCTCTGGCACCTCCTGCTCGACCTGGCCACCACCGACCTGCCACCCAACCGCACCCCCTGGGGCGCCGCCCTCCGCGCCGAACTCGCCACCATCGACCCACCCGCCCAGCGCCGCCGCTTCGCCCTCGGCGGAATATGGACCATCCTGCGCACCGCAGCACCCCACCGCGCCTGGATACCCGCCACCGCAGTGGCCCTCCTCACCGCGAGCGGATCATTCGCCGCCTCACGATGGTCCCTGGCACACGACCGCGGCGGCATCCTCGACTTCTGGATGACCGCACCCGCCCTCCTGCTCCTCGCCGTCGCCCTCACCACCGCACGCCGGAGCCGATCCTTCGCCACCGGCCTGCGCGCCACAGCCCCCGCCACCCTCGCCGCCCTGATCGCGGTCCTCGCCGTCGGCATCCCCGAAGCCCTCCACTGGGCCGACCGGCGAGCCGGATACCTGACCACCGGCGACGCCCTACCCCCCACCTGGCAAGCGGCCGTCCTCGACGTGGTACGCCCCGAATTCCTCATCGGCATGATCGCCTTCTGGACAGCCGCCACCATCGGCGGCGCCGCCCTCGGCACCGCCCTGGCCCGCCCCCACACCCCCGGCACCACCGCCCGCACCACCCCCTGACCCCCGCCCCGCCGAAACCCCCGATCAGCCCCCGAAAACAGCGGCCCGATGCGCACACGTGAACGCCGCCAGCCCCTCCACCAGCTCACGCACCACGCAAGCGCCCACCTTCCCGCCCGCTCCCATCATCACAACATCGGGGGACAGGTCAGTCCGTACTCCACGAACGCAACTTGTGCGGATTACGCACACCCCAGATCCGCTGAATCCGATCACCGGCGACCTCGAACGCCATCACCACCACCGTCACCCCGTCCTGCACCGCCACCAGACCAGGCTGCCCATTGACCGTCCGCTCCACCACCGACATCCCCGGAACCAGCCGCGCGATCTCCACGATGTAGCCCGCGATCGCCGCCGCACCCTCCACCGGACGCAACGCCGCACTCACCACACCGCCACCATCACCCACCGCCATCGCATCCGGCGCCAGCAACCCGAGCAACGCCTCGATGTCCTGCGCCTCCCACGCCCGCTTGAACTCCCGCACCACATCCGCCTGCCGCCCCACCGCCGCACGCGGCACCCGCGCCTCCCGCACCCGCCGCCGCGCCGAAGAAGCCAGCTGACGGCACGCCGCCGGACTCCGCCCGACAATCTCACCCACCTCGGCAAACGAATACCGGAACACATCGTGCAAGATGAACGCCACCCGCTCCGCCGGCGTCATCGACTCCAGCACCACGAGAAACGCCATGTTCAGCGACTCATCCAGCGTCACCCGATCCGCCGGATCAACCACCGCGCCACCCAGCCGCCCCGCCGCCCAATCCGGACGATCCGGCAACGGCTCCGGAAGCCACTCACCCACATAGCTCTCCCGCCGCACCCGCGCGGAACCCAGCACATCCAGGCAGATACGGCTGGCCACCTTCGTCAGCCACGCCCCCGGAGACTCGATCGCCTCCTGCCGCTCCCGCGACATCGCATACCAGCGCACATACGTCTCCTGCACCACATCCTCGGCATCAGCAAGCGACCCCAGCAGCCGATACGCCAAATTGATCAACTGCCGCCGCTCACTCATGATCGCGCTCAGGCTCGGATCGATAGAGCTGCTCATAGGATCCCCGACTTCCTCAGATGGCCGTGCCGTCACCCCTACGACGAAACACCACCACCAAATGTGAGGTCACACCGGCACCTCACAAACCGCCCGCCCACCTCGTCGAACGACCATGACCACACTCAGCACCCTCACCGGCGCCTACACCCTCGACCCCACCCGCACCCGCATCGGCTTCACCGCCCGCCACACCATGGCCACCCGCGTCCACGGACACTTCACCTCATTCGACGCCCACGCCTACCTCGACGGCGAAACCCCCGCCAACACCACCATCGACCTCACCATCCACACCCACAGCCTCAACACCCACAACCCCCAACGCGACCAGCACCTGCGCACCCACTTCCTCGGCCTGGCCGACCACCCCACCATCACCCTGACCACCACCGGCGTACGGCAGCGCACCCCCACCAGCTTCGCCCTCACCGCCGACCTCACCATCCGCGGCACCACCCGGCCCATCACCCTGGACCTCCACTACCGCCTCACCGACGACGGCCCCCGCCTCAAAACCGCCCTCACCGTCAACCGCCACGACTGGCACGTCAACTGGAACGCCGCCACCACCCTCATGGTCAGCCCCCACGTGACCCTCGAACTCGACGCCATCGCCACCCGCACTCCCTGACCCCATCAGTGCGCGCGCACCCGCTCCAACGGCTCACCCGCCAGCCGCGCCGCCACCACCCCCGCACCCCCGGAGCCACCCCCGACACCTCGGCCCAAGCCGCCCGCGACATCACCCGGCACCTCACCGAAGCCGGATACACCCACCCACGCGTCGAAACCCTCGACCTCACCCCGCCCGCCGTATGCGTCCTGGCCATCCGCCCCTGACACCCACACGACGCCCCTACGATCACCCCATGCCCGACACCCGCGCCCACGCCCAGCACTTCGCCGACACCTGGCAACACGGCTGGACCCACCACGACGCCGACGCCATCCTCACCCTCTACGCCGACGACGCCGTCCACACCCCCATGCCCTTCCGCCCACCCCACCGCGGAAAAGCAGAGATCGCCGAATACATCCACCGATCCTTCGCCGAAGAACACGCACCCCGCGCACACTTCAACCCACCCATGGTGGACGGCAACCACGCCGCCATCGAATACCGCGTCACCGACGGCGACCACACCCTGGCCGGCTGCGTCTTCATCACCTTCGACAGCGACGGCCGCGCCCTAGAAACCAGGGACTACTGGCACGAGGCCTAACCCCGCACCCGCGCCACCGGGGGAGCACCCACCGGAGCCGGAGCAGGAGCCACAGGCACCGGCGCACCCGGCGCCGAACCCACCCGAACCGCCCGCACCGCCGGCTCGGCACGCTCCGCGCACCCACCCTGGCAATACCCGTTCGACACGATCAACCGCCCACGCGCCGCCGTATACGACTCACGACCCGACGCCGGCAGCACCCCCTGACACACCTGGCACAACACTTCGTTCCCCATGCGGGTCCCCTTCCGGACGCGTACCAGATATCCAGGGTAAGCGCACCAAAACCATCCAAGGCGGCATTTCAACGACTCGTCAAGATTCCTCGTCAACCCCCGCCACCGGAGCCAGCACCCCAGCAGAAGCGAAAAACCGCACCCGAGCAGGCACCCGACCACAGCGGCCGCGCCTGCGACAACCGCACAGACGGGTCCAGCAGGCCCGCCAGTGGGGGAGAAGCCACCCACCGGGCACAGGGAGTGAGGCCGCATGCCCGCGCACCGGAGCGGCGCGGGCATGCGGCAGCCGAGTCCGGGGGACCACCCCCCAGCGCCCCCACCGGGCCCGGAGCACACAAAGGACATTTCCGTGAATGTCCGAACAAGGCCATCTTTTACGGCCTTGCCCACCGATGGATCATCATGCCACAAGCCCGCCCCTGTCAATTCCCGACCAACACTTGAGATGGTGCAAATTTCGACAGTTGAACGCATGAATCCCCAGGCCACCCAGGCCATGGCGCGATTATCCGGATTGCGGTCAACCGCTTTAACGCTTCACGGGCAATCACTTTCCGGAAATTCACACAGGAATATGGCAGGCACGCAAAGAAATGAGATGACAGCCGACCGCCACCGGCCACCCGCGGGGGAGCGGGGCCTAACTCTCCTGCCACACCGCATTACCCCGTCGTTCACGATCGGCCGCCGGCACGCACCCGAGGCGACCGACACCATGAGTCACGACCACCCACACGCCGTACCGACCACACAGGCCGGGGCACCCGGACGCCAGAACTACCGGCTCGAACCGCTGGCTAGACCGCTCGGGCTCCTTGAGGAGCGGCGGGGCGCGCCGACACGAGGGCGCGGGCAAGGAGGGCGCGGGCAAGGAGGGCGCGCTGGGAGGAGGGTCAAGATCACGTTAACTTGACATAATGTACATTATCGAGCAAACGCTGATGATCGCCCCGGCCCGGGAAAACGCCACACAAGCCATCCTGCCGCAACACACCGCACCCACCACGAACCCGCGCCACGCCCAGAACGCGCCCAGGGCAAGTTCGGCGGGCGTTCGTGCATGATCTCGTCCGGCGCGGGCAGCACGCAGGCCATGTCGACAACGGCCCTCATCGCGCTCACCGGCGTCGTGACGGCCGGTGCCATCTGGCTCATCGTGCTGGCCGCCCGGCTCACCCGCCGCCCCCGCAACCGCCCCGCCCCCAGTGCCGACCTGGTCGACCAGGCGCTGGAGATGAAGGCGCTCGGGCAGTTGCAGGAGGCGGTCTTCCTGGTCCGTGGCGAGACCGGCATGAGCCATCGCGCCGCCGCACGCTTCGTCCGCCGCCTCTGAACCACCCGCCGCCAAATCACCACAAAATACGCTATACCGGACAGAAGGTGAATTCTGTCCGGTATAGCTAATGTGCTTGGAAAGCGGCCGTCACGGGGCCTTGTACTCCTGCGCCGGCCCGCAATAGCTGATGCCGACCGGGCTGTTGCTGTAGCGGCACACCTGCACCACGACGCGGTCGATCGAGCGCACGCCCGAGGCGTCGGACAGCGTCAGCGCGACCGGGACGGTGGCGTTGTCGGCCTTGACCTGCCCGCTGGCCACCTTGTCCGATCCGTGGTAGGCGCTGAAGCTGGCCCGGCTGTACATGCCGTCGGGCGCGCAGATGGAGAACTCGCGCTCGTCGGACAGGGTTCCGGCCACCTTGACCGTGGGCCTGATGACGGGGCCGGTCACCCATTCCAGGCTTCCCTCGGTGGAACCGCGCTTGCACGAGTCGCCGGAGTCGGCCGCGTACGGCACCGTCGCCGCCGCGGTGGCAGCGGCGGTGGCATTGGCGGTGGCATTGGCGGTGGCCGGCTGGGCGGTGAGCAGGCCTGTGGCGGCGACGGCCGCGAGCAGGAGCGGAACGCGTAGACGCATGACATCGACCTTCCGTGTGGGGGTCAGATCTGGGGCCCATCGTGTCGGAGGGGGCTTTTGATGTGCTTTTCCGCAGGGTGGGGCCACTCCCCTGGCTGCGCCGTACCAGATAGTTGGTGATTTTGCGTGAATTGTCAGCGGGGAGTGCCGGTTCGTGTCAACATCTTGTGGCATGTACGGGTCATTTGGGGCTGCCGAAACCACTGAGGTCTGCCGCCCGGGTGCGGCCATCTGAGGGGTGTCCCCCGCCCGTCCTCTCCCCCGTTGCTGGCGGGGTGTCGTCCTTCATCGCGATCGTCCGGAGGCTGTTTCCGTTGCGCATCCTGCTGCTTTGCTCGTCTTTCAATGGCCTGACCCAGCGTGCGTGGCTGGAGTTGCGGCGTGCCGGTCATGACGTGAGCGTGGAGTTGGCGCTGTCGGAGCAGGTGATGCTCGAGGCGGCGGAGCTGGCGAAGCCGGATTTGATTATTTGTCCGTTTTTGAAGGAGAAGGTGCCGGGGCTGTTGTGGCAGCGGCACCGGGTGGTGATCATTCATCCGGGTCCGCCCGGGGACCGGGGGCCGTCGTCGCTGGATTGGGCGATCGCGGACGCGGAGCCGGAGTGGGGGGTGACGGCGTTGCAGGCGGTGGAGGAGATGGACGCGGGGCCGATCTGGGGGTATCGGATGTTCCCGCTGCCGGTGGAGGCGCCGCGTAAGTCGGCTTTGTATAACGGGCCGGTGGCGGATGCGGCGGTGGAGTTGGTGCTGGAGGTGGCGCAGAAGGCGGGTGACGCGGGGTTCGTGCCGGTGCCGCTGGATTATGGGCGGCCTGAGGTGGTGGGGCGGTTGCGTCCGGCGATGCGGCATGCGGATCGGGTGGTGTCGTGGTCGGAGCCGACGGAGGCGATCGTGCGGCGGGTGCGGGCGGCCGATGGGGCGCCGGGTGGCCGGGCGGAGTTGTGCGGGCTGGCGGTGCGGGTGTTCGACGTGTATCGGGGTCCGGCGCTGGTGGGGCGGCCGGGTGTGGTGGCGGCGCGGCGTGAGGGGGCGGTGCTGGTGCATACGGGTGATGGGACGGTGTGGGTGGGTCATCTGCGGCTGGATCGCGGGGATGGGGTGAAGTTGCCGGCGGTGATGGTTTTGGGTGATCGGGTGGGTCATCTGGAGGAGCGTGCGGGTTATACGGAGATCACGTATGAGCGCAGTGCGGGTGTGGGGGTGGTGAGTTTCGACTTCTACAACGGGGCGATGTCGACTGATCAGTGCCGGAGGCTGGCGGCGGCGTTGCGGTATGCGGGTGAGCAGGACACGCGGGTGCTGGTGGTGCGGGGTGGGGAGACGTTTTCGAATGGCATTCATCTGAATGTGATCGAGGCGGCGGCGCATCCGGAGCTGGAGGCGTGGATGAACATCAATGCGATCAACGCGGTGTGCCGGGAGATCATCGAGTGTCGTGGTCAGGTGGTGGTGGCGTCGGTGGGGGGTAGTGCGGGCGCGGGTGGGGTGATGATGGCGCTGGGTGCGGATCGGGTGCTGGTGCGGGAGGGGGTGGTGCTGAATCCGCATTATCGGACGATGGGGTTGTTCGGCAGTGAGTTTTGGACGTATGTGCTGGCGCGGCGGGTGGGTGCGGTCGCGGCGGAGCGGTTGACGGAGGGGGCGTTGCCGGTGGGGGCGGCTGAGGCGGTGGAGCTGGGGCTGGCTGATCATGTGCTGGGCGGGGGGCGGCTGGAGTTCGAGCGGTCGGTGCTGGAGTTCGCGGAGCGGCTGGCGTCGGGGGTGGAGTGGGAGGCGTTGGTGGCGGCGAAGGTGGCGGCTCGGGCCGAGGATGAGCGGCGTAAGCCGTTGGATGCGTATCGGGTGGAGGAGCTGGCGGAGATGAGCCGGGACATGTTCGATGACCGGCGGGGGTTTCGGGCGGCGCGGTCGGCTTTTGTGCGGAAGGTGCGGGCGGAGGTGACGCCGGGGTATTTGGCGGTGCATCGGGATGGGTGGGGGGCGGCGGCATCTCATATGTGAGATAGGTTGTGGCGCTATGGCGGATGACTATCTTGCGCGGATCGGGCGGTTGATTCGGGATGCGCGTCAGCATCGTGGTTGGACGCAGCTGCAGTTGGCGGATGCGTTGGCGACGAGTCAGAGTGCGGTGAACCGGATTGAGCGGGGTAATCAGAACATCAGTCTTGAGATGATCGCTCGGATTGGTGAGGCGCTGGACAGTGAGATCGTGTCGCTGGGGTATGCGGGGCCGATGCATTTGCGGGTGGTCGGCGGGCGGCGGTTGTCGGGCAGCATCGATGTGAAGACGTCGAAGAACGCGTGTGTGGCGTTGTTGTGTGCGTCGTTGCTGAACGCGGGGCGGACGATTTTGCGGAAGGTGGCGCGGATCGAGGAGGTCTACCGGATTTTGGAGGTGCTGGCGTCGATCGGGGTGCGGGCGCGGTGGATCAATGAGGGTAGTGATCTGGAGATCGTGCCGCCTGGCCGGTTGGAGCTGGAGGCGATGGATACGGAGGCGGCGCGCCGTACCCGGAGTGTGATCATGTTTTTGGGGCCGTTGATGCATCGGACGGAGCGGTTCCAGATTCCGTATGCGGGTGGGTGTGATCTGGGGACGCGGACGGTGCAGCCGCATATGTCGGCGTTGCGGCATTTCGGGTTGGACATCACGGCGACGGGCGGGGTTTATCACGCGCAGGTGGATGGTGGGGTGTCGCCGAAGCGGGCGATCGTGCTGACCGAGCGTGGGGACACGGTGACGGAGAACGCGCTGATGGCGGCGGCGCGGCATGACGGGGTGACGGTGATCCGTAACGCGTCGTCGAATTACATGGTGCAGGACCTGTGCTTCTTCTTGGAGGAGCTGGGGGTGAAGGTCGAGGGTGTGGGGACGACGACGTTGACGGTGCATGGGGTGCCGGTCATCGATCGGGATGTGGACTACTCCCCCAGTGAGGATCCGGTGGAGGCGATGAGTTTGCTGGCGGCGGCGGTGGTGACGTCGTCGGAGCTGACGATTCGGCGGGTTCCGGTGGAGTTTTTGGAGATCGAGCTGGCGGTGCTGGAGGAGATGGGTCTCGATCATGATCGGGGCGGGGAGTATGCGGCGGCGAACGGGCGTACGCGGCTGGTGGATTTGACGGTGCGGCCGTCGAAGCTGGTCTCCCCCATCGACAAGATTCATCCGATGCCGTTTCCGGGGCTGAACATCGACAATGTGCCGTTTTTTGCGGCTATTGCGGCGGTGGCGCAGGGGTCGACGCTCATTCATGACTGGGTGTATGACAATCGGGCGATCTATCTGACGGAGCTGACGCGGCTGGGGGCGTCGGTGAAGTTGCTGGATCCGCATCGGGTGCTGGTGGAGGGGCCGACGCGGTGGCGGGGGTCGGAGATGATGTGCCCGCCGGCGCTGCGTCCCGCGGTGGTGGTGCTGCTGGCGATGCTGGCGGCCGAGGGCACGTCGGTGCTGCGGAACGTGTACGTGATCAACCGGGGGTATGAGGAGCTGGCGGAGCGGCTGAACGCGGTGGGCGCGCAGATCGAGACGTTCCGCGATATCTGAGGGTACGGCCGCGCGCGCCGTCAGCCCGCGGGGGCGGCGGTCCTGGCAGCCGGGCAGGTGCGGGTCGGGCGGGGTCCGCAGGAGCACCAGGTGGTGGTACAGCGGGGCGGTGGCGGCGATGAGCAGCGGCCGGGCGCCGGTGCCCGCAGTTCGCCGATCTCGCCCCGGCGCCGGTAGGCGGTCGCGCGGTGCACGCCGGCGCGGGCGGCGACGGCGTCCATGGTGAGCCCGTCGCAGCCGTGACCGGCTTGTTGCGCTGGCCTGGTGGGATTGGCCGTTGCCGCATCTGACCGGGCATCTGCGCACGGTCATGTCCGCCAGCCTCGACGACCTGGAGAACGCGGCTCCCCCGTCTGGGTCCTGAGGCGGCAGGCGCCTGGGTTAGCCTGCGGGCGTATCCGGGCGAAAGGGAGTGAGCGGGGTGCCGCAGGTCACCGTGGAGTATTCGGCCGTGTTGCGGGAGGCGTTCGACCGGCGCGCTTTCGCGCTGGCGTTGCACGAGGAGGGCGCGGCGGTCGTCGGGGGGCGGGTGGAGGCGTTCAAGTCGCGTTTCTACCGGATCGACGACGGGGTCATCGCCGACGGGGACGCGCGGGAGGCGATGGTGCACGCCCAGGTGGCGATCTTGCCGGGGCGGGCGGAGGAGGTGCGGCGGCGGCTGGGTCAGGTGGCGGTGGAGGTGCTGAGCCGGTGTGTGCGGCCGGTGGCGGGGGTGCGGGTGCAGCTGACGGTGGAGGTGCGGGAGCTGGAGGTCTACCGGAAGGTGGTCCTGGAGTAGGCCTTTCCTCGGTGGTGGTCGCGCTGTGGCTCGCCTCGGTTCGCGGGCCTAGCCTCGGGGGGCGGGTCTGGTGGTGTGGGCGGGGCCGTACCTCTGGATGGGGTACGGCCCCGCCGCGGCGTCAGCGGCCCCGCCGCGGCGTCAGAGGGCGGCTTCGATGAGGTCGGCGGCGTGGCGGGCGCCGCCCTCGACGGTGAGTTCGTGGCGGACGGCGGCCAGGCGGGCGGCGACCTGCGGGTCGGTGGTGAGCTCGTGCAGCGCGCCGCGCAGGAGGTCGGGGGTGGCGGCGCCGGTGTCGATGCGGCGGGCCACGCCGAGCGCGACGAGGTGGTCGGCGTTGGCGAACTGGTCGACGCCCTGCGGGACGGCGATCATGGGGACGCCGCAGGCCAGGCCTTCGGCGGCGCCGCCCATGCCGGCGTGGGTGAGGAAGGCGGCGGCGTGGCGCAAGATGGCCAGTTGTTCGACCCAGGGGTGGATCTCGACGTTGGCGGGGACGGGGCCGAGGTCGGCGGCCTGCAGGCGGCGGCCGATCTGCATGATGACGTGCCAGCCGGGCAGGTCGCCGAAGGCGCGCAGGCAGGTGCGGTAGAAGGCGGGCTGGTCGGTGAAGGCGGAGCCGAGGGAGATGAGCAGGATCTTGCCGGCGCCGGGGGGCGGGCTCCAGGTGCCGCGTTCGCCCAGGCAGGGGCCGATGAAGGTGTAGACGCCGGGGTCGACGCGCTCGGCGTGGGGTTGCAGGGCGCGCGGGATGAGGACGAGGCAGCGGGGCGGGCGGCCGACGAAGTCGGCGTGCGGGGTGATGATGCCCTCCTCGCGCAGCCATTGTTCGGCGCGGCGGTGGTAGTCGGCGCCTTCGGGGGTGGCGTACAGCTGTTCGATCATGGGGGCCATGTCGGTTTCGTAGCCGTCCCAGGCGACGTAGGTGGGTGAGAGCTGGATGGCGGGGATGTTCCACTGTTCGGCCAGGACGCGGGCGGGGGCGGCGCCGATGTCGTAGAGGAACAGGTCGGGGCGGCGGCCGGTGTAGGCGGCGCGTAGCTGCGGGGTCATGGAGATGTTGTCGCGCAGGAACAGGTCGAGCTGGGCGATGGTGTCGTCGGGCCAGGCGGTGCCTTGGGGCAGCAGCGAGGTGTAGGGGACGTGGGTGGCGCCGGCGGCTTGGACGATGTCGCGGTAGGAGGGGGCGTTGGCGTAGGTGACGTGGTGGCCGCGGGCGGCGAGTTCGCGGATGACCTCCAGGCTCGGGTTGACGTGGCCGGGTGCCGGGATGCTGACCATGGCGATGTGCGGCAAGGTGGTGTTCCCCCGTGGGTTGAGAGCTGATCGATTTTGTCGGTGCCGGTCGCTACCGTCGGCTGTGGATCTTTCCATGGTGGCGTGGTCCAGAGGTGGAGGTGGGCGGGTGCGGCCGGCGGAGCTCAACCGGTTGACGGTGGCGGAGGCGGTGGACCGCTATGTGGAGCTGGTGCGGGCCAAGACGGTGACGGGGGCGCTGTCGCCGGCCACGGCGGAGGTCTACGCGCGCGACGTGGCGACACTGGTGGCGCTGGCGGGGGACGGCGCGGTGCTCGACGATCTGAGCGGCGAGGACGTCGACGCGGTACTGCTGGCGTTCGCGCGCAAGCCGGACGGGCGGCGCTCACCGCAGGGCGGGCAGGCGGTGCGGGCGGCGCCGGGCACGTCGTTGCAGAGCGCCTCGTCGCAGGCGCGCTTTCGCCGGTCGATCTCGGCGTTGTTCAAGCATGCGACGCTGGCCGGGTGGGTGCAGATCAATCCGATGGCGGCGGTGACGGTCAGCGCGCGGGAGCGGGGCGGGCTGCGGGCCGAGCGGCGGGCGCTGACGCGGGAGCAGGCGCAGGGGCTGATCGGGGCGGCGCGGGAGCTGGGCGGGCAGGAGGGTGAGGGGCGCCGCGATCAGCGGATGCCGCTGCGCGATGGGCTGATCGTGTTGTTGCTGGCGGCGGTGGGGCCGCGGGTGTCGGAGCTGGTGCGCGCCAATGTGGAGGATTTCTACACCAATGACGGGGTGCGCTACTGGCGGATCTTCGGCAAGGGCGGGCGTACGCGGGATGTGCCGTTGCCGGAGGGTGTGGCGGCGGCGCTGGAGGCGTACCTGCTGGGTGAGCGGGGGGCGGGGCCGCCGGAGGAGAAGGCGTTGCTGTTGTCGTGGCGGGGGCGGCGGCTGGCGCGCGGTGACGTGCAGGCGGTGATCGACCGGGTGCAGGCGCGGGTGGATCCGGAGCGGCGCCGGTCGGTGACGCCGCATGGGCTGCGGCACACGACGGCCACGCATCTGCTGGCTGACGCGGTCGACATGGACGCGGTGCGGCGGGTGCTGGGTCACAGTGACCTGTCGACGCTGGGTCGTTACCGCGATGAGCTGCCGGGTGAGCTGGAGGTGGCCATGAGGGCCCATCCGCTGCTGCGCTCCCCCAAGTCCGCGGGCTAAAAGGGGTGAGGTGGGCCGGTTTCGGCCCGCGGCCCCAGGTCATCGCGCTGCTCCCCCGGCGCGCAGGGGTGTCGATCGCTTGGCGGCCCGCCGGGCGCCCGGACGGGGTGGCAGGCCGTCGGCGAAGCCTCATGGCCGTCGGCCGGGAGCCGGTGGTCCTGACCGGAAGGCCGTGTCTCAGGATGGGGCGGCCAGGTGGCGCAGGGCGGCGGCGGTGGCGTCGTCGAGGGGGTAGAACAGCTCGATCGCCAGCTCCGACAGCGTCACGTCCGCCGGTGAGCCGAAGGTGGCCATGGTGCTGAACATCGACAACTCCCCCAGCGGCGTGCGTACCCGCAGCGGCACCTGGATGGGCCCGGCCGGCAACTCCTCGGCGGCGGCGTCGTCGTGGTGGCCTTCGGGGGGCGGGTAGCGGCTGACCTCCTCATACAGCTCCCGCAGCGCGGCGTCGCCGGTGTCGGCCTGACGGCGTAGCCGCCGCAGGAACAACGCCCGCACCTGCCCGTAGTTGACCAGGCGCCCGGCCAGGCCGCGCGGGTGCAGGGTCAGCCGGAACACGTTCGGCGTCCCGGCCGCCAGGGCGGGGTCGAGGCCGTCCATGAGCACCGCCATGGCGGTGTTGCCGGCCACGACGTTCCACAGCCGGTCGACGACCACCGCCGGGTACGGCTCGTGCGCGCTCAGCATCGTCTGCAGCGCGGCGCTGATGGCGGCCATGCCCTCCTCGTCCAGGCGGCTCTCGCGGTAGGCGGGCGCGTATCCGGCGGCCAGCAGCAGCGTGTTGCGTTCGCGCAGCGGCACCTCCAGCGCTTCGGCCAGGCGCAGGACCATGGCGCGGCTGGGGCGGGAGCGGCCGGTCTCGACGTAGGACAGGTGGCGGGCGGAGGTTTCGGCCAGCAGCGACAGTTCCAGCTGGCTGACCTTGCGCCGGCGCCGCCACTGGCGTAGCAGGGCTCCGGCGTGCGTGTCGTTCATGCTGGGGAGGATAGCCAGCGCCCGGACATGACCTGGGAGGTTATTGAGGTCATGACGTGCCGGCTGGCAGCCTCGGGGGCGGCGGGGTCCCGGCGTGCGGGGCCTCTCGGGATGCGGAGGAGCGGCGTGATGGATGGGCGAGGTCAGGATCTGCTGCGCACCGTGCTGCGGGTCGACGGGTGGAGCACGGCGGTGTTCGGGCTTGTCGTGCTGGCGCTGGCGGGGCCGCTCAGCGGGCCGCTGGGGTTGCCGGTGGCGTGGGCGGTGCCGTTCGGGGTGGCGATGCTGGGCGGGGCGGCCGCGCTCGGGCTGATCGCCGGCTATCCGCGCATCCCCGCCCGGCTGGCGGGGATGGCGGTGGCCGGCAACGCGGTCTCGGCGGTGGCGATGCTCGCCCTGGTGGTTTCGCCGCTGCTGGAGCTGACCGCGCTGGGGGTGGCGTTCGTGCTGGTGGGCGCGGTCGTGGTGGCCGTTTACGCGGTGCTGGAGTACGCGGGGCTGCGCCGGGCCCGCCCGCTCACCGGCGGCGGATCTTGACCTGGCGCAGGTCGGTCACGGCGAGGTTCAGCACCCGGTGCGGCAGGCCGTGCGCGGCCAGCGCCGCCAGGGCCGCCTGCCCGGCTTCGGCCTCGCCGTCGGCGGGTCCGGCGTCCACCTGGCAGCGGAAGGTGAAGGCGGCCATGGTGGCGTCGTGGGTGAAGGTTCCCGCCGGGGTGTAGGCGGGCCCGGCCGCGGCCTAGACCGCCGCCTTGGCCTGCTCGTCGAGGGGGCCGAAGCTGCCTCGCACGGTCACGCGGAACATGAGGGTTCATCCTTTCGTACGGCGTAGCCGAGCAGCGGCCGCCCGAGCGCGGACTCGGCCGCGTCCAGGAGGGCGAGCACGGCGTCGGCGATCTGGCCGGGCGGCTGGCCGACGGCCACGCGGGCGCCGATCTCGGTGTAGACCAGCGCGTGCACCGCCCCGAGCTGCCAGGCGACGACCTGCGCGGCGGGCCGGTCGCCGGGGTGTTCGTCCGCCAGCCGGGCGGCCAGTTGTTCGTTCATCTGGCGGCCCAGCTCCTCCAGGCGGGCGGTGAGGGTGGGGGCGGCGCGCATCATGAGGAAGACCGGGGCGAACCCCTCGCTCAGGCCCAGGTTCCGGTCGCGGCGCCGTACCTCATCACGCAGATGGTCGAGCACGGCGCGGGCGGCGCTCACCCCGGGCGGGCGGGCGGCCACGATCGCGGCCAGCCGGCCCGGCGAGGCCTGTTCCGGCGGCAGGACGAGGTCCTCCTTGGCCGGGAAGTAGTTGTAGACGGTGTTGACCGCCACCTCGGCGGCCGCGGCGACCTCGGCGACGGTGACCGCGTCGAAGCCGCGCTCGACGAACAGCGCCATGGCCACCTGCGACAGGTGGCGGCGGGTGCGCCGCTTCTTGCGTTCGCGCAGGCCTTCCCTCACGGACAGAAATCCAACCACACTCTCTTTTTGCCATGCACTCCAATATTTTCGCCGGGGTGTATCTACCTCCACCCCGGGTGGTGCGTTCAGCCGGATTCCGCCCGGCCGTCCGCCCTGCCTACCGTGGCCGGCATGGACACTCTGCGACCGCCCAGCCGAAGCCCCGACGAGCGCGCGCACGGCTGGTGGCTGGCCCAGGCCGTGGTGAGCGTGCTGCCGCCGGTCCTGCTGCTGGTGCTGCTCGCGCTGCTGATCACGCCGGCCCGGCGGTGGCTGCTGCTGGCGGCCGCCATCGTGGCCGTCCCCGGCTTGTTCTACCTCCTGGTGATGCCGCCCTGGCGGATGCGGGTGCACCGGTGGGAGGTGACGCAGGAGGCGGTGTTCACGCGGGCCGGATGGGTGCGCCAGCAGTGGCGGATCGCGCCGATGGAACGCATCCAGACGGTGGACACGCTGCGCGGGCCGCTGCAGCAGCTGTTCGGGCTGTCGAGCGTGGTGGTGACCACCGCCTCGGCGGCCGGGGCGCTGACGATCGACGGCCTCGACCATGAGGACGCGCGGCTGCTGGCCGAGGATCTGGCCGAGCGCGCCCGCGGCGGCGACGCCGCATGAACGCCCACGCCGATCCGCCCTGGCGGCGGCTGGACGCGCGGATCATCTGGGTGGCGGCCGCCTACTGCACCGGCGTGATGGTGGCCGCGCTGGCGGTGCTGTGGTGGCGCGATGCCCCCTGGTGGCTGAGCGCACCGGCCCCGCTAGTGCTGACCGGGATCGGCTACGAGGCGCTGCTGTGGGCCAAGACCCGCTACCGGCTGACCGACGAGCACATCGAGATGCGCACCGGCGTCCTGCTGCGCCGCCACCGCGCCATCCCGCGCGCCCGCGTGCGCAGCGTCGAACTGAGCGCCAACCCGCTGCACCGCGTGTTCTCCCTGGCGGTGGTCAAGGTCGAGACCGGCCACCGTACCTCCTCCGACCAGCAGGCGGCCCTGACCCTCAACGCCCTGCCCCGCAGCCAGGCCCAGGCGCTGCGCGCGGCCCTCGTCCGCCGCGACGGCGCCGGCCACGAACAGGTGATCGCGCTCGGACAGCGCCGCTGGCTACGCCTGGCACCGCTGACCATCGCCACCCCGGCGCTCGGCCTCGGCGCGCTCGGCGCCACCTACCAGGGCCTGGACATGCTCGGCTACGACCCCGACACCGTCCTGATCCCCCGCCTCATCGACTGGCTCGGCGCCCGCCCCGACCTACCGGCCCTCGCCTCCCTCACCGCCCTGGGACTCCTGCTGATCGGCATCGCCGCCACCCTCGCCCTGGCCACCGAGACGTGGTGGAACTTCCGCCTGGTCCGCGAGAGCGACGGCGGCCTGCGCGCCACCCGCGGCCTGTTCGTCACCCGCTCGGCCACCCTGCAGGAAGACCGCCTGCACGGCGTCGAGATCGCCGAACCGCTGCTGCTGCGCACCGCCGGAGCCGCCTGCACCTACGCCGTCATCACCGGCTCCGGCAGCGCCGAAGAGGAGATGCGCGCCTTCAACGCCGCCGCCCTGCTCCCACCCGCCCCCATCGCCCACGCCCACCGCGTGGCCGCCAGCGTCCTGCGCGAACCCGGCAATCCCGCCCGCACCGTCCGCCTCCTGCCGCACCCGAGACTCGCGCTGGCGCGGCGGGTGCGCTGGGCGCTGCTGGCCGCCGCCGCCCTGGGCGCCCTCCTGGCCGCGCTCGGCGCCTGGCTGTGGCCGCCGCTGCTCACCCTCGCCTGGATCACCGCGCTCGCCGCCGGCGCGAGCGGGCTGCTCCTGGCCCGCGACGCCTACCGCAACCTCGGCCACGGCCTGACCGGCCGCTACCTGGTCACCCGCCACGGCACCCTCAAACGCCGCACCGTCGCGCTACGCCGCGGCGGGGTGATCGGCTGGACGTTCACCCAATGGGCCTGGCACCGCCGCTCCACCCTGTGCCGCCTCAGCGCCACCACACCGGGCGGGCGCGGCGTCTACCACGTCAAGGACGTGTTCATGGGCGAAGGCGTGCGCTTCGCCGAACAGGCGCTGCCCGGCCTGCTGACCCCCTTCCTCACCGGCCCGCCCGCCACGCGGCCTTCAGCACCCGCTCCGCCACCTGCGGCGGGGTGAGACCGTCGGTGTCCACGTGCACGTCCCCCACACCCGCCCGCCGCAGCTCCCGCGCCTGGCGTGCGGCCCGCCCCGCCAGCAACCGCACGTCTTGCGGGGTACGGCCGGCCAGATCGTCACCCGGGATCGCCGGTCCCTGGCCCAGGGCGCGCAGGCGCAGGCGTCCGGCCAGGGTGGCGGGCCCGGCGTCCAGGCGGCAGACGGTCACCTCGGCATCCGGCAACGCCCCGGCGTAGCGGGCCAGGGTGGCGCGGTCGTCGGCGGGGCCCGCGACGACCAGGCACGTGGCCCCGGCGGCGCGGTGAACCGCCCACATAGCGGCGAGCGTCTTCACCACGATGGCGGGGTCGCCGCCCGGGGCGGGGCCCAGGAAGCCGATCTGGCGCAGGTCGAGGTAGGCGGCCCGGACACCGGTGGCGAGCACCCGGCGGTAGGCCTCGTAGCCGGCGGTGGAGACTCCGGCCCCGCGCGCCCCGCACAACCACAGCACCTGCGCCCGCTCTTGCGGGCCGCCGCCGCTCGTGCCAGTAGCAGGCTCAGGACCCGTGGCAGGCTCAGGGCCCGGGACATGCCTGTCCGGGCCCGCCGTGCGGCCTTCGGTGGCCAGGCGCAGCACACGCCCGGCCACCTCGGCGACGGTCAGGCCGTCGGTGTCGACCACCAGGCCGCCCACGCCGGAGGTCTCCAGCCTGCGCGCCTCGGCCACCGTGTCCTCCACCAACTCGCTCAGCCAGCCCCGCCCCAGGAAGCGGCGGCGCAGCTCCTCCTCGCCCGCGCGCAGCCGTACCCGCACCACGCCCGGCGGCAGGGCCGGGCCGTAGGGGCGCACGTCATCGGCGGTGTCGACATAGCCCGACACCACCAGCCACCGCGCACCCGCCGCCGCGAAGAGCGGCCACAGGGCCGCCAGCGCGCGTGCCCGCGCGTGGTGGGTGCCGTCGGGCGGCGGAGGGTGGATCAGGCTGATCTGGTCGGTGTCCAGGTAGGCCGCCCGCACCCCGTCACGGCCCAGCCGGGCGAACATCTCGAACCCGGCCGCCGACTTACCCACTCCCGACGGCCCGCACAGCCACACCACGCGCATCCGGCCGACCGTAGCGAGACGGACCGGACGCCTTCCACCGGTTTTCCCGCCACCGCGCGCCGTACCACGGCAAGGGGGGTCAGCCGCGGACGGAGGACAGGTAGCGCAGGAGGGCGTCGCGGTTGCGGGCCAGGCAGTCGATGCGGGCGGTGATGCGGTCGGCCTCGGCCTGCAGGAGGCCGGCCAGTTCCGGGGTGAGGCACTGGGGGTGCAGGTGGATGTCGCCGGTGTCCAGGAACGGCAGGATACGGCGGATGATCTCCGTGGTGAGGCCGGAGTCGAGCAGGCCGCGGATCTGCTGCACCCGGTAGATCGCCGTCGCGCCGTAGAGACGGTAGCCGTTGCCGGCCCGTTCGGGTTCCAGCAGGCCCTGTTCCTCGTAGTAGCGCAGCATCCGGGCCGGCACCCCGGTGCGCCGCGACAGCTCGCCGATCCGCATGCCCGCCCCCACATTTGCCTTCACACTGATGTGAAGGTTTCACGATAGCCGCATGTCGACCACCCGGCTTCCGGCGGGGGCGCTGGCGGCGCTGTCGTGCGCGGCCTTCACCGCCGTCGTCACCGAACTCCTGCCCGCCGGCCTGCTGCCCCAGCTCAGCCGGGAGCTGTCGGTATCGCCCGGCCAGGCGGGCTTCCTGGTCACCGGCTACGCGCTGACCTCGTTCCTGTCGGCGATCCCGATCACCGCGGCGGTGCGCTCGCTGCCGCGCCGGCCGCTACTGCTGGCGGTGCTGGGCTGCTTCGCGCTGCTCAACGCCGCGACCGCGCTGTCGTCGTCGTATCCGCTGACGTTCGCGCTGAGACTGCTGGCCGGAGTGGCGGGCGGCACGCTGTGGGCGATGCTCGTCGGGTACGCGGCCCGGCTGGTGCCGGCCGAGCGGCGCGGTAGGGCCATCGCGATCGTCTCGGCGGGGATCACGGTGGCCTTGTGCGCGGGGCTGCCGGCCGGCAGCGCGCTGGCGCAGGCGGCCGGGTGGCGGGCCGCGTTCGGGGCGCTGGCCGTCGCGGCGGCGCTGCTGGCGCTGTGGGTGGCGCGGGCGGTGCCGCCGGTGCCGGGCCAGGCCGCGGCGCGGCGGCTGCCGTGGCGATCGGTGACGGCACTGGCGGGGGTGCGGGCCTGGCTGTCGGTGACGCTGGTCGTGCTGCTGGCCCACCAGGCCGTCTACACCTACCTCGCGCCGCTGGCCCGGCGGGCGGCGTTGGAGGCGGGCGGGGTGCTGCTGGTGTTCGGGGCGGCGACGGTGGCGGGGGTGTGGCTGACGGGGGTGTTCATCGACGGGCGGCCGCGGGCGGCGCTGCTGGCCGCGCTGGCGGGGGTGGGGGCGGCGATGGCCGGGCTCGGGGCCGCGGGCACGTCGCCCCCGGTGGTGCTGGTGGCGGCCGCGGTGTGGGGGCTGGCGTTCGGCGGGGTGCCGACGCTGCTGCAAAGCGCCCTCATCGAACGCACCGGCGCCGCCAACGCCGACGTCGCCACCGCGCTGCAGACCACCGTCTACAACGCCGGCATCGCGGCCGGGTCGCTGGCGGGCGGGCTGCTGCTGGAGTCGGCGGGGGCATGGGCGCTGCCCTGGACCGCGCTGGCCCTGCTGGCGGCGGCACTGGTAGCGGTGGTCGGGCTCGCCGTTGAGCGAAACGATCTCGTGAGGGGCTGAGGTGCGCGCGCTGCCTTACGGGCCTTTTCTCCGTTACGGCAAGCCGCCCCTCACCCCACCCGCCGACGCCGGCGCGCGCAGGTCGGGGGGATCGCCGCTCACGTCGCACGGGCCGGGCGCCGCAACGGCGCCCGGTCACCCCCTGGACGGGCACCCCCGACGGACCCGGGCGACTACCCCACCTCATGAGCTCGCCTGAAAGGCCCATCCGAACCGCGCATCCCGGGCCGGTCCGGGTTCGTCAGGTTGGCGGGAGATCGGACAGGGTGTTGGCCAGGTGTTCGATGTGGGTGCGCCAGGTGGCGGCGTCGGTCGTCCCGGTGTCGGTGACGATGAGGCGGGGGCCCTGGCCGGTTCCCTCGGCCAGTTCCCAGCCGATGGTGCCGGCGGCCGTGCCGTACTCCAGAAGCTTGCCGTCCTCCAGCGCGCTGACCGCGCCCGCCCTCACCCCGGCGGGCACGAACGCGGGCGGCGGCGGCGACCCCACGCGGGCACCGTCGCCGGACAGATGGCGCCAGGTCTGGGCGGCGGGGCGGGTGAGCTGGCGTTCGTAGCGCAGGCCCGGCGGGTGCGGGCGGACGCCGTCGAGGCCGAGCAGGGCGACGAAGTCCTCGTGCAGGGCGGCGCTGTCGCGGGCGGCGGCCACGGGACGGCCGTCCAGGACGGCGGCCATCGCCCGCACGCAGGTGTGCCACCCGGCGGCGAAGCTGGCCGCGCCGAACCGGTCGCCGAACGTGTGGGTGAGCGTCAGGACGCTGGCCTCGCCGTCGGGGCGGATCTCCCAGCGCAGTTCGTCCTCGCCCCAGGTGTGGGCGAACAGGCGCGGCGGGTCGAAGGCCAGCACCCGCCCTTCGGGGCCGAAGTCGTAGATGACCCGCTCGCCCTCGACGCGCATGTCCGCCGGGAACCACTGCCGCACCTCGTCGGGCTCGGTCAGGGCGCGCCACACGCGTTCGGGCGGGTGCGGCAGGCGGCGTTCCATGTGCAGGCTGGTGCGGGCGCCGTCACTGCTCAGGCGGTCGTGCATCACGGTCCTCCATCGTCTCCAGGTGGGCTTCGAGCGCGTCGAAGCTCGCCGTCCACAGTCCTCGGTAAGGGGCCAGCCAGGCGTCGATCTCGGCCAGCGGCTGCGGGCGCAGCTCATACCAGCGGCGCTGGGCGTCCTTGCGGACGGCGACCAGGCCCGCCTCACGCAGCACGCGCAGGTGCTTGGAGGTGCCGGGCTGGCTGAGACCGGTGCGCTCGGCCAGCTCCCCCACCAGCCGCGGCCGCTCGCGCAGCAGATCGAGGATCTGCCTTCTGACCGGCTCGGCGAGAACGTCGAACATGCCCACGAGTATACGTCAACAGTTATATAACGCAAGCGGCATGTTCGCTCATGGTGACAGTCAGAAGGCGGGAAAGGCCCAGCCGGACGGGTGGAACGGCTCACGCTCACCCCGGAAGGCCGGCGAGGCGGCGGCGCGTAGTTCCTCCACCCGGACCACCGGCGCCAGGCAGGACATGACCGCAATGCGGGAAATCCCGGTCAAGGGCTCGCCACGATGTGCCCGGGGTCAGCGCCGGGCCGGAGTGAGCGCGGCGACGGCGCAGGCCGCGCCGACGCACACGACCGCGACGGTCAACCCGATCGTCGCGGGCCAGCCCGCGGACCCGGCCGTCCAGAGGTAGACCGGCGGGCCGACCAGCGTGCCCACGCTTCCGGCCTGGGTCACCGCGGCCACCGTCCGCGCGGTCCCAGCGGTCCCGCGCGTCCCGGCAGCGCTGCGGGTCCTGGCGGTGCTGCCTGCGGCCAGGCCGGGGCCGGCCACGTCCACGCCCGGGGTGCCGCCGTCCAGGTCGGGGAGCCCGGCGAAGACGGCCGAGACCGCCAGCCCGTTGACCACCAAGATCCCCGCCGCGCCCGCCACCGCCAGGAACAACGGCCCCTGCCCGAACACGACCAGTGCGAGCGGCGCCATGAGCAGCGCCGTGACCAGCAACCGGGCCGGGCGCACCCCCGCCCGCAGCATCACCCCGGCCACCACACTGCCCGGCACACTGGCCACCGCCACCACCCCGGTCAGCAGGCTCGCGGACCCGGCGGGCAGGCCGTACCGGAACGCCAGATAGGACCCGAGCACAGTGACCACACTCACCCCGACCAGCGCGATCAACCCGAACCCCACGGCCACCCCCACCACCCGCCACGACCCGACCCCCACACCGGCCACCTCACGCCGTCCCCATACGCATGGCCCGATGCCCGCCATGTCCCCGCCTCGTGCGCCGTGCCTGCCCGCAGGCATCGCACGGGCGGCTGCGGGCATCACACGGCCGGCCATCACCTGGGCCGCCACACCCACGACCAACGCCAGCACCCCCGCACCCACCACGACCACCCGCCACCCCGACGGCCCCACCACCGCGGCAACACCACCCGCCAGCGCCAGCCCCGCCGGCACACACAACCCCCACAAGGCCAGCCCCACCCGCCGCCCACCCTCCCGCGGCATCCGCGCCAGCAGCACCGGCCCGGCGATCACCACCAGCGCGTACCCCACCGCCTGACCGGCCCGCGACACCACCAGCACACCGGCACCACCCGCCAACCCGGCCACGACCCCCGACACACCCAGCGCCAGCAGCCCCACCACGAACACCCGCTCCACCCGCCGGCGCCCCACCACCACGCCGAGCGGCAGGCACGCCAGCGCCGCCACCAGCGTGATCCCCGACGACACCCAGCCCACAGCGGTCAGCGACAGCCCGAACCGCACCCCCAGCACCGGCAGGAACGGAATGAACTCCCCCAGCGCCATACTGGCCGCAACCCCGGCCACCACCACCACGACCACGCTGCGAACGGTGCCGACCATCACACGCCTCCCATACGTCAGGGAGGCGCGACCGGCGAACCGGCCCGATCCTCAAAGCCCCGGCAACACCAGGGCGACGCCTCAACGAGGATCCTCAAGACCCCCAGCCTAAGCGCCTCACACCAGAAACCGCCCCCGGATGGACTCTCTCCCCACCGGACAGACCATCCTGGAACACGTGGACGCAGACCTCATGCCGATCGGGCAGTTCGCCCGCCTGAGCCGCCTGAGCATCAAACAACTCCGGCACTACGCCGAACTCGGCCTGCTCACCCCCGCCCACGTCGACCCCGACACCGGCTACCGCTACTACCACCCCGCCCAAGCCCGCCACGCCCTCACCATCGGCCTGCTGCGCTCCCTCGACGTCCCCCTGGCCACCGTCGCCGACGTCCTGGCCGGAGCCACCGCCGCACTCGACCACGTACGCCACGACCTCGAAGCCGAACTCGACCGCCGCCGCCGCACCCTCGCCTCCCTCGAACGCCTCATCACCGACGGCCTGCCCGGCGCCCCCGTCCACCTCACCACCGAACCCGCCCGCACCGTCCTGCTCACCCGCGAACACGCCAGCGGCCCCGCCGACATCCCCCGCGCCACCTCCACCGCCATCGCACGCCTGCTGGCCGCCGCCCCCGACCAGCGCCCGCCCGAGCTCACCGCCCTGTTCCCCATCGACCTCGACGACCACATCGACATCACCGCCACCCTCGCCCTCACCCCCGGCCAACCCCCACCACCCACCCCCGGACTCGAACGCGCCCTCCTACCCGGCGGCACCTTCGCCACCGCCACCCACACCGGCCCCTACGACCAGATCTCCCTCACCGCCCACGCCGTCCTGGCCTGGTGCGCAGAACGCGGACACCCCCTGACCGGCCCCATCCGCGAGGTCTACATCTCCGACCCCGCCACCACCCCGCCCGACCGCCTCCTGACCCACCTCATGATCCCCATCGACCCCGAGGACCACCCATAACCCCCGCCCACGGCCTCATCACCGGCATCCCCGAACACGCCGGCGCCATCCACGCCCTGCACACCCTCGCCAAGGCCTGACCCAGAGACCTGAAGGCAGGACGGCGTGAAGGACCGAGGGCGGTGGTGGGCCTAAGGTCCAAAGCCTGAGGGCGTGAAGGTCCAGGTGCGTGAAAACCCAAGGGCCGGGAAGCTCAGGCCGCCCGCAACGCCGCCTCCGTCACCGCCCGCGCCACCCCAGGACCACGCACCACCGCCACCCCATCCGACAACTGATCCACACACCCCACCACCGGCAACGCCGCCACCTGCGGATCCGACACCGCCGCCAGCAACGCCCCCGCGAACCGCTCCCCGCCGATCACCAGGAACGGCCGGTCGTGAAACCCCCGCACCCGCGCATCCAACGGCTCAGCCAACGCCATCCGATTCTGCACCGACGCCACCCGGCTGTAGGCCCGCGCCAGCCCCGCCTCCCGCTCCCGCCACGAACGCGCCCCCACCGCCACCGCCAGCGCCTCACCCAGCTCCGCCGACCCCGGCACCCGCGCCAACGCACTACCCAGCCACTTCGCATACGGCGGATACCGCCGCCGCAGCAACAACGCCAGCCGCATCACCTCACGCACCAGCCCGGCCCCCACCACCGCCGAACCCAGCTCGTCCCCCACCTCACCGCACCGCCCGGGAAACGGCTCCTCCTGCGCGATCCGCATCCACTGACACGCCAGCACATACCGCCACACATCCCGCGGATACCAGCTCAACGCCTCCCGCACCGCCTCCAGCTCCCCCAGCCCATCGTGGAAGACCTCCCCACCGGTCACCTCCGCCAGGCTCTGCCACGGCACCGACAACCAGTCCATCACCGACACCCCGCCCCGCGGATCGAACCCCAGCACCTCCTGCAGCCAGGCGCCCAGCTCACACACCCGCACCCCGGGCCCCGACCGGCCCCGGTACCCGAACACCGTCGGATACCCGCCGAACCGCTCCGGCAGCCCCGCCGCCACCGCGGCCCGCACCGCCGCCACATCCCCGCCCGCGACGAACACCAGCACCCTCGGCCCCCAGTCATGGTCGGCCGAACGCTCGGTGTCGAACGCCAGCACCTCGGAACCAGGGCCGATCAGCGCGGCACTGTGCGGAACGGCCCCGACCAACGGAGCCACGACCTCGCCGTAGAAAGCGCGGGACAACTCAAGACCAGGCACGAAATCGGACATCATTCGTCAACTCTGCCTGACCCGCCCCCAAAGCTCACCCCAATATTTCAGCCCGGCACGTGGATGGCCCGCCCGGCCTCCACCAGGGCCCGCCCGGCCGTCAGCGTCGCCACCCAGTCGCCGAACGCCGCCTCCTCATCGGCGCCCACCGCCACCGAGAACACCACCGACGCCCCATAGGCCACCTCACGTACGGCGTAGCGCGAAGCGCGCAGATCGTTCTCCGTCCTGCCCGCCTGGTCGTGCGCCACCGAGACCCGCATCAGCCGGGCAGGCACCATCCGCACCGGCTCGGCCCGGTCGAGCGTCTCGGTCACCGCGGAGCCATAGGCCCGCACCAGGCCGCCCGCCCCGAGCAGCACCCCGCCGAAGTAGCGCGTCACCACCGCCACCACATCGCTGAAACCCCGCCCGACCAGCGCCTGCACCATCGGCGTGCCGGCCGTGCCGCCCGGCTCGCCGTCGTCGTCGCCCTTCTGCACGCTCTGCCCGATCACGTAGGCGGTGCAGTTGTGCGTGGCCGACGGGTGCAGCCGCCGCCGCTCGGCGATGAACGCCTGCGCCCGCTCCACACTCGCCGCGGGACTGATGGCGCAGATGAAGCGCGAGCGCCGTACCTCGTTCTCGTGCTCGATGAGGGTAGTGAGGGTGAGGTACGGCCGAGCCATTTTCCCAGCCTATCGCCTTTACAAAGTAGATCAACTGCTGGGACCCCGCCGCACGGCGGACACCACGCCGGTCCTGCCGGAGGAGCCGGCGGGCGCGCTCTCAGGGCCAAGGCCGGGGTCGCTCCCGATGCCGCGCCACCCCCGCGACGAGCATCTTGGTCGCCATGCTCACCTTCCTGCGCCGCGCCGCGAGAGTCCTGGCCGCGCTGCTGGCCTGCGTGCTGGCCGTGGCGGCCGGCGCCTGCGCCTTCCTGGCCCTGGCCGCCGTCACCCCGTCTCTTCCCGTGTTGTACGCGGCTGCCGCCACGGCCTGCCTGCTCACCGCGTTCCTGCTCGGCCGCCTCGCCGTACGCCTGCCGGCCCGCGGGGCGGCGGCCTGGTTCGCCCTGGCCGTCACCGCGCTGTCGGCCGCCGGGGCCTGGGCGCTGGTCCTGCGGCCCTGGCCGGTGCCGCCGGCGGCCGCCGATCCGGCGCACGTGCGCTACTGGGACCTGCCCACCGGCTCCCGCATCGCCTACGCCCACCGCCGGGGCGGGGCACGGCCGTACCCGGTGATCTTCTTGCACGGCGGGCCGGGAACGGCCGGCGAAGGCCTGCCCGAGGGCGCCGCGGAACTGGCCGCCGACGGCTTCGACGTCTACGCCTACGACCAGCTCGGCGCGGGACGCTCCAGCCGCCTGGCCGACGTCACCGGCTACACCGTCGCCCGCCAGGTCGCCGACCTGGAGGCGATCAGGGGCCTGCTCGGCGCGCCGAAGCTGATCCTCGTCGGCCGTTCCTGGGGCGCCACGCTGAGCGCCGCCTACCTGGCCGCCCACCCGGGCCGGGTCGCCAAGGCCGTGTTCGTCTCCCCGGGCGCGTTGTGGGCGCCGGCCGCGGGGGAGGTCGGCGAGCCGTGGAAGCGCCTGACGCCCGAGCAGGCCCGCCGCCGCGACGACCTGCTCGGCGACCCGCGCATGATCGCCCTGTCCCTGCTGCTGGACAACGCCCCGGCCGCCGCCCACGCCCTGGTGCCCGACCGCGAGGCCGACGCCCGGATGCGCGAACTGCTGCTGACCGGCAAGGACGCCACCACTTGCCCCGGCGCCCCGCCCGCCCCCGTGCACGGCAACGCGCCCGGCTTCTACGCCAACCAGTTCACCGTCGCCGACACCCTGCGCGTGCCCGACCCCCGGCCCCGCCTGCGCCAGGTCCGCGTGCCCGCCCTGATCCTGCGCGGCACCTGTGACTACGTGCACCCGCACATCGCCGCCGCCTACCGCGACACCCTGCCCGCCGCCCGCCTGGCCGAGGTCGCCGGCGCCGGGCACGGCATCGCCCACGACCAGCCCGCCGCCTACCTGCGCCTGCTGCGCGGCTTCCTCACCCGGTAAGGCGCGTGGCCAGCACGGCCACGCTCGTGTAGCGCATGGTGAACGTGCCGCCCAGCGCGTCGACCGCGGCGCCGGCGCCCTCCAGCAGTTCGGCCGCCGGCTCCGGCGCCAGGCGGGTGAACATGCCCGAGGTGGGCAGCTGGTCCAGCCACTGCTCACGGGTGCACGGCGTCTGCCAGTCCTGACGCCACCGCTCGGGCTCACCGAAGCAGCCCGCCGCGGCGATGCCCTGAGCGGCCGTGTCCATCATCGGCGCGTACGGCTCGGCCCGCGCGGCCCAGGCCCGCGGGTCGAACGGCGAGTCGGGCACCAGCCGCGCGTGCAGGTCGGCCAGCGCCTGCGACAGCTCGGCCGGCGGCTGGGCGACGTTCCAGAACACCGCCAGCACGCCGCCCGGCCGCAGCACCGCGGCGGCCTTGGCGGCGCCGGCGACCGGGTCGATCCAGTGCCAGGCCTGCGCGGCGGCGACCGCGTCGAACATCCGCCCGCCGGCCTGCCATTGCTCGAACGTGGCCACCTCGGCCTCCACGCCGAGCCGCCGCGCCGTGGCGGCCATGCGGGGGTCCGGCTCGACGCCCAGCACCCGGCGCCCGGCCGCCTGGAACTGGCGGGCGGCGATCCCGGTGCCGCAGCCGACGTCCAGGACGTCCGGGCCGGCGGCGGCGATGCGCTCGATCAGGGCCTCGGGGTAGCGGGGCCGTGCGCGGTCGTAGCGCTCGGCGTCGTTGCCGAACGACTCGGCGATCTCGCGATGCTCATGGGGCTCCCGCCCCGGCGATATAGTGGGCATACGCCCACACTAGTGGGCGCTCGCCCACTCAATCCATGCCGTTCGCCCACAGCGATGGAGAGCGACCCGCCACGGGAGGAGACCCCGCGATGCCCACCGGAGTGGCCCTGCGCGACGCGCGCGAGCAGCTGTTCGAGGCCGCCGAGCGCATCCTGGCGCGCACCGGCCCGCACGGGCTGACCAGCCGCGCCGTCACCACCGAGGCCGGCTGCGCCAAGGGCGTCCTGCACCGCCACTTCGCCGACTTCGACGACTTCCTGGCCGCGCTCGTCCGGGACCGCATCGCCCGCCTCACCGCCCAGGCGGCGACCCTGCGCGCGCAGGCGGGCAGCGGCACCGTCACCGGCAACCTCGCCGCCGCGCTCGGCGAGCTGTTCGACGCCGTCGCCGTCGCCGTCGTCGGTCTCGTCACCTTCCGCGACGACCTGCGCGCCCGCCTGCGCCCGAGCACGCCGGACGGGCTGCCGCTGCTCACCGAGGCCACGGCCATGCTCGCCGCCTATCTGGCCGCCGAACGCGACCTGGGCCGCATCGCCGCCGGCGCCGACCTCGGCACGCTCGCGCCCACCCTCATCGGCGCCGGCCACCTGCTCTACGCCGACCGCACCGGCACCCCGCCCACGCCCGAGGCCGTGCGCGCCATGGTGGCCTCCGTCCTGACCGGCGTCACCACCGGGTGAGCCACGCCGTCAGGTCATGCCCTGGGCCACATCCTCGGCAAGCGCCCCGGGCGCGCGCCGCTCGGGCGGGCCGTAGCCGCCGCCACCGCCCGACTCGCAGCGCAACACCTCACCGGCCGCCACCGGCAGGGCGTTGACCTTCAGCATGGCGCGCTCGCCGGCCGTACCCGGATTGAGGACCACGCGCGGGGGCGCGCCCGCGCCGCCGCCCGCAAGGCCCCACGCCGGCGTGACCGAGCGCTCGAACCACAACGACAGCGAGGTGTCGCCCAGGAACTCGTACTCGCGCACCACGCCGTTGCCGCCCCGCCACTGCCCCGCGCCCCCGGTGCCGGGCCGCATCGCGTAACGGGTGACCCGCACCGGGAACAGCGTCTCCAGGACCTCGATCGGCATGTCCCGCAGCGACCCGTTGACGTTGTTGATCAGCGCCGACTCGCCGTCGCCGCCCTCCCAGGCGCCCCAGCCGCCGACGGTCGCCTCCTGCGAGACGTACATCGCGCCGGTGCGCGGATCGGTGCCGGTGAACTGCACGATGAGCGAGTCGCCGTAGGAGGCGGCCGCGGCCCGCTCCGGCAGCACCGGCGCCAGCGCCTTGACCACCAGGTCGATGAGCAGGCCCAGGTGGGAGTAGTAGTACTGGCAGGCGGCCGGGGAACGGGCGGCCAGCATGCTGCCCGGCCGCGTCACCACCTCCAGCGGGCGAAACGAGCCGCCGTTCAGCGGCACCTCGCCGCTGACCAGCAGCTTGTAGGCCACCCGCACCGCCGCCACCGCCTGGGCCGCGCCGCAGTTGACCGGGCCGGTGGCCTGGTCGGCGCAGTCGGTCAGGTCGACCGCGATCCGCTCGCCCTCGACCGTCACAGTGACGTTGACCGGCAACGGACGCTCCAGCGTGATGCCGTCGTTGTCCAGGTGCCCGCCGGCGGTGTAGACGCCGTCGGGGATGGCGGCGATCGCCTGCCGTTCCAGCCGCTCGGTCTGGGCGAAGATCTCATCGCGCGCGGCCATCACCGTCTCCACCCCCCAGCGCGCCACGATCTCCGACAGCCGCCGCTGACCGGTCATCGCGCAGGCGACCTGGGCGCGCATGTCGCCGAGTGTCGCGTGCGGGAAGCGTACGTTGCGGGCGATGACCTCGTGCAGGTCCCGGCACGGCCGCCCGCCCTCGTAGATCTTCACCGGGCCCAGCCGCAGCCCCTCCTGGAAGATCGAGGTGGAGTCCATGGAGCCGCCCGGATCCTTCGAGCCCACATCCAGCCAGTGCGCCCGCGAGGCGGCGAACCCGGCCAGCTCGCCCCCGGCGAAGATCGGCCCGTAGACGGTGACGTCGTTGAGGTGGGTGCCGCCGATGTAGGAGTCGTTGAGCACCCACACATCGCCCTCGCGCCACACCTGCCGCCCGTACAGGCGCTCGGTCTCGCGCGTGCACACCTCCAGGTTGCCCAGGAAGATCGGCAGCCCGGACGACTGGCCGAGCACCTGGTGCTCACGGTCCAGCAGCGCGACCGCGCAGTCCTTCGCCTCGTAGATGACGGGGGTGTAGGAGGAACGGATGAGGGTGGTGTTCATGTCCTCCGCCGCCTGCAGCAGGGCGCAGCGGATGATTTCCGTGGTGACGGGGTCGATCACAGAGAATTCACCTTGATCAGGAGGAAGCCGTTGACATCGACGGTGGCCCGGCAGCCGGGCGGGATGACCGTCGTCGCGGTCTCCTCGACCACGATCGCCGGCCCCGCCAGCTCGCCGTCCAGGTCCGCGCGGCGCAGCACCGGCGTGCGGTGCACCTCGCCGTTGAAGATCACATCTCGTACGGCCGGCGCCTGCGCCCGCCCGGCCGCCCCGGGCGCGGCCGCGGTCTTGGGGAAGGTGCCGAACCCGGTGCTGCGCAGCATGACCAGCTCCACCGCCGCCTCCGGCGTGGCGTGGCCGTAACGCCCGGTGTGGGCCTCGGCGTAGCGCGCGGCCAGCGCCGCGAGAAACCCGGGCCCGGCCGGCTCGGCGGCCTCAAGCAGGGGGATGGTCAGCGTGTAGTCCTGACCCTCGTAGCGCATGTCGACCGCGTGCTCGACCCGGCGCCGCTCCTCGGGCACGCCCTGCCCGGCCAGCGCCGCCAGCGCCTGGCCCTCCAGCTCCCGCAGCAGCGCCGCCATCTCACCGCCGTCCACCGCGGCCTGCGGCCGGAAGAACGGGTGGGTGAGGTCGCGGCGCACATCGGCCTCCAGCATCCCCCACGCCGAGAACGCGCCGGGAAAACGCGGCACCACGACGTCGGTGATGCCCAGCTCCCGGGCGATGAACGCCGCGTGCATGGCCCCGGCCCCGCCGAAGGCCACCAGCGTGAACTCCCGCGGCTCCACCCCGTGCTCGACCGTCAGCGTGCGGATCGCCTGGGCCATCTTGGCGTTGGCCACCGCGCACACGCCTTCGGCCAGCCGCGGCGGCTCCATGCCCAGCTCGCCGGCCAGCGCCGCGATCGCCCTCTCGGCCGCCCCGGTGTCGAGCGTCATCAGCCCCCCGGCGAACCAGGCCGGATCCACCCGGCCGAGCACCAGGTTCGCGTCGGTGACGGTGGCCCGCGTGCCGCCCCGGCCGTAGCAGGCCGGGCCGGGTACGGCTCCCGCCGACTCCGGGCCCACCCGCAGCGCCCCCGCCTCGGCGTAGGCCAGCGAACCGCCGCCCGCGCCGATGGTGTGCAGGTTCACGATCGGCATCAGCACCGGATAGCCCTCGATGCGGGCCTCGGCGCTGATGTCGGGCCGCCCGCCCACGACCAGCGAGACGTCGAAGGAGGTGCCGCCCATGTCCACGCAGATGGCGTTCCCGCCGCCCAGCAACCGCGCCGCCGCCACCCCGCCCATCGTGCCGCCGACCGGGCCCGACAGCAGCGTCTGCAACGGGCGGCGCATCGCGTACCCGGCGTTGACCAGCCCGCCGGAGGACTGCATGACGTGCACCGGCACGCCCAGCCCCCGCCCGGCGAACCGGTCCTGGATGCCGGCCAGGTAACGGCGCACGACCGGGCCGGTGTAGGCCTCCAGCACAGCGCTGGAGGTGCGCTCGTACTCCCGCCACTCGCGCGCCACCTCGTGGCTGAGCACGACCAGCACGTCCGGGCCGAGCTCCTCGGCCAGGATCTGGCCCGCCCGGATCTCGTGGGCGGGGTTGGCGTAGGAGAACAGCAGGCTCACCGCGACCGCGTCGAAGCCCTCCTCGCGGGCCCGGCGGGCGGCGCGCCGTACCGCGCCCTCGTCCAGCGGGGTCAGCTCCTCGCCGCGCCAGTCCAGCCGGCCCGCGGCCTCCATGATGTCGGCGCGCGGCACCAGCGGGACGGGCTTTCTGTAGCGCAGGTCGAACATGCGCTCGCGGTTGCCGCGGGCGATCTGGTACACGTCGCGGGCGCCGCCGGAGGTCAGCAGCAGCACGCGGGCGCCCTTGCGCTCCAGCAGCGCGTTGAGCCCCTGCGTGGTGCCGTGGACGAAGAAGGAGATGCGCGCGGGATCGGCAACGACGCGGCCGAGGGCGTTGAACACGCCCTCGGCCAGGTCGCCGGGAGTGGAGGGGGCCTTGGCCGCCACGACGGCACCATCGCGCTCGTCGTAGCAGACAACGTCGGTGAAGGTGCCGCCGATGTCCATCGCGACTCGATACGTCATGCCCCGCACCGTATGCGGAGTCCGGCCCGCTCCGCTGTGCGGGGTGCACAGCGGAGGGCCGGATTCCGGGCGTCATGCCCTGAGCTGGGTGAAGAACTCCCGCACATCGGTGACGTAGGCCTGCGGCTGCTCCAGGGCGGCGAACGTGCCGCCCCGCTCGTGCTCGATCCACGCCACGACGTTGTTGTCGCGCTCGGCGAAGCGGCGGATCGGGCGCAGGATGTCGCGCGGGAAGACCGAGATCGCCGTCGGCACCGTGGCGGGCTTCAGCTCCCACTCCACGGTGGTGTCCTGCTCGGTGTCGGGCGTCTCGACGAACGAGCGGGCCGCCGAGCCCGCCGTGTTGGTCAGCCAGTAGATCATGGTCGTGGTCAGCAGCCGGTCGCGGTCGACGCCGCCGTCGCTCCACTCGTGGTAGACGCTGGCGAACCAGGCCAGCAGCGCCACGGGGGAGTCGGCCATGCCGTAGGCGAAGGCCTGCGGGCGGGTGGACTGGATGAGCTTGTAGCCGTACTGCTCGTGCGGGTAGGCCTCGCGGAAGGCCATGCGCTCGGTCTCGGTCGCGGTGAGGTCCTCCATCTCGCCGGGCAGGCCGAGCGGGAAGCAGATCAGGCCGTTGCCGTGCATGCCGGCGACCCGCTCGGGCGCCAGCACACCGATCTCGCGCGAGATCCACGTGCCCCAGTCGCCGCCCTGCACGCCGAAGCGCTCATAGCCCAGGCGCGACATCAGCTCCAGCCAGGCTCCGGCGATGCGGGTGGCGCCCCAGCCCATCTCCCGGGTCGGGCCGGACAGGCCGTATCCCGGCAGCGAAGGGATGACCAGGTGGAACTCGCGCGCCAGCGGCGCGATGACGTCCAGGTACTCCACCGGCGAGCTGGGCCAGCCGTGGGTGATGAGCAGGGGCAGGGCGTCGGGGCGCGGGCAGCGCACGTGCAGGAAGTGCACGTTCTGGCCGTCGATCTCGGTGGTGAACTGCGGGTGGGCGTTGATCTCGGCCTCGGCCGCGCGCCAGTCGTAGCCGCCGCGCCAGTACGCGACGAGGTCCTTCAGCTCGGCCAGCGGGACGCCGAGGCGCCAGCCCTGGCCGGGCACCTCGTCGGGCCAGCGCGCCAGGTCGAGCCGCGTGCGCAGATCGTCCAGGTCGGCGGCGGGGACGGCGAGGGTGAAGGGCTGGATGAGGGTCAAGGCGTAATCCTCCAAAGTTTCGGTACGCTGTACCGTACACCATACGGTTCGGAGGGCGCAAGACGGTACTTTCCGGCCTTCACCTGCTTCAGCGGGGGTACTCCACCTTCGCGTCGTCACCCGTGATGATCAGCCCCGAGTTCGCGCCGCCGACCGCCACCGACCGCTCCCCCGAAGCCGTCACCGACGGCGCCGGCACCCGGCCAGAGATCTCCGCCGCGATCTCCGCCGCCAGCCCCGGCTCGGCCTCCAGCGCCCGGCGGATCGCCAGCCGCAGCGCCGCCACATAGTCGGCGTCACCCGGATGCGCGGCCAGCTCCTCGATCGCCTCCCGGCCCGCCGCCCCCGCATCCTCACCGCCGAACAACCGCCGCAAGATCCTCGTGCCCAGCCCCACCGTCGACTGCGCCGCCGCCTCCTGCGTCTTGGCCAGCACCGCCCCGCCGTACGCGCTGACCGCCGCACTCACATACGGCATCACGTCCTGCGCCAGCACCGCCACATCCATCCCGACCCCTCCGCCCCTCAAGAACCACTACCCGCCGCCACCAGCTCCGCGATCTCCACCCGCGACGACACCCCCAGCTTCGCCAGAATGTGCTCCACGTGCGCGTCCGCCGTCCGCTTCGAGATCACCAGCCGCTCGGCGATCTCCCGGTTCGTCAGACCCTCCTCCACCAGCCCCGCCACCTCACGCTCACGCGGCGACAACAGCTCCATCGCCGCCCGCCGCGGCGCCTGCACCGGAATCGCGTCCACATCCATGTCCGCCAGCTCCACCGCGTCCCCCAGCGACAACCCCGACCCCTGCCGGAAGATCGCCGCATACCGCTCAGAACCCAGGCTCTTCGACACCAGCGCGATCGCCCGATCATGATGGCGCAGCAGCAACGGCGCACCCGCCAGCGGCGCCGCGAACTGCTGCCACACCCGATCGGCCGCCCCCAGCAACCAGCACGCCCGCACCATCCGCTCCTGATCGGCCGCCTGCCACGCCAGCAGCTCCAGGCAGTCGGCCACCGCCAGATGATCACCCAGCGCGTACTTCATCCGCACCGCCAGCCGCGCCTCCCGCACCGACCCCGCCAGATCACCCAGCGTCCAGCGCGCCAGCGCCCGCAGGAACAGCACATACCCCTGCAACCAGCACTCCCCCGACCCCTCACCCAGCAGCTCCAGCACCTCGCCGGTCACCACCAGCGCCGTCTGCCCATCACCCGACAGCGCGTGCAACGCCCCCTTCTCCATCAGCGCGATCGCCAGCCCCGTACGGTCCCCCAGCGCCGTCAACCGCGCACACGCGTCGTCGAACAGCGGAAACCCCTCATCCGGCCGCCCGCTCAGCAGCCGGTGCACCGCCAGATGCTGGATCGCCAGCGCCCGCAGCCGCTCATCGTCCAGCTCCTGCGCGATCGCCAGCGACTCCTCGATCCACGGCAACGCCACCCGCTGCGCCCCCTGCTGCAACGCGAAGAACCCCAGATGCCCCAGCCCCTCGGCCCGCTCGGGAACCCACGCCGGAACCCGGCCCAGCGCCCGCTCCAGCCACACCCGCCCCTCGGCCAGCCGCGCCCCGCACAACCAGTACGGCCACAGCGACACCGCGAACCGCAAAGCCGCCCGCTCCCCGCCCGCCTGACCCAGCGCGAACTCCAGCGCCGCCCGCACGTTCGGCCGCTCCCGGTCCAGCTCCTGATACAGCGCCAGCTGATCCCCCGTGAACGCCCGCCGCGAGAACCGCTCGGCCAGCGACCGGTAATAGTCCAGATGCCGCCGCCGCACCTTCTCCTGCTGCCCCATCAGCACCAGCTGCTCGGCCCCGAACTCCCGCAACGTGTCCAGCAGCCGGTAACGGTCCTGCCGCCCCTCCATCCGCAGCAGCACCGACTTGTCCACCAGCCCGACCAGATGCTCGATGATCCGCCCCACCGGCAACTGCTCGTCCTGGCACACCGCCTCGGCCGCCGCCAGATCGAACGACCCCGCGAACACCGACAGCCGCGCCCACAACAGCCGCTCGTCGCCGTCGCACAGATCATGACTCCACGTGATCGTCGTCCGCAGCGTCTGATGCCGCGGCAACGAACTGCGCCGCGCCGTCAGCAGGCTGAAACGATCCTCCAGCCGCGCCAGCAACCCCTCCAGCGGAATCGCCCGCAACCGCACCGTCGCCAGCTCGATCGCCAGCGGAATCCCGTCCAGCCGCCGGCACAACGCCGCCACCGACGCGTGGTTGTCCTCGTTCACCGTGAAGCCCGGCACCACCGCCGCCGCCCGCTGCGCGAACAACGCCACCGCGTCCTGACCGGAGCCCAGATCGAGCACCGGCAGCGGCGGGATCGGCACCGTGTGCTCACCGGCCACGTCCAGCGGCTGCCGCGTCGTGGCCAGGATCGTCACCGCCGGCGCCTCGCGCAGCAGCACCTCCGCCAGCATCGCGCACGCCTCGACCATATGCTCACACGTGTCCAGCACCAGCAGCACCTGCCGCCCCGCCAGGCAGTCCACCAGATGCTCCAGCGCCGGCCGCGCGTCCTGCTCGGGCAGCCCCAGCGCCGCCGCCACCGTGTGCGCCAGCAGCCCCGCGTCCACCAGCGCCGACAGCTCCACCAGGCACACCCCGTCGGCGAAGCGCTCCCGCGCCTCGTGGGCGACCTGTAACGCGATCCGCGTCTTGCCCACGCCACCCGGGCCCACCAGCGTCACCAGCCGGGCCTCCCCCAGCAGCCTGGCCACCATCGCCAGCTCTGCCGGCCGGCCGACGAACCCGGTCACCTGCACGGGAAGAGCTCCGCGCCGCAAGTCCATCGCCGGTGCCATCGACCCCTCCCGGATCCGCCTCGATTGCCTCAGCGTACGCGCCGGATGACAATTCGTAAGGGGGTATACCTAGAAGATCCAGCCCCGATTTTAGGTATGCGGATAGGTACGCCCGCCCGAGGCGCCGCGACCCCCGCATCCAGAACACTCAGAGCGTGAGTGCGGGCGACGCCCTCGTCGGGCGTGATCAACACCGGAACAAGATCCTCCATCTGCTCGGCCGCGAACGGCTGGTGACCATCACCGGAGCCGGAGGCGTCGGCAAGAGCGCCCTGGCCCGCGCGGTGGCCGCCGGCTTCGGCCCGGCCGCCCGCCTGATCGACCTCGACCCCTCCAACGTCCACGAGACCATCCTCAGCGGCGAACGCCTGCCGTGGGACGGCGACGAGCCGCCCCGCCTGCTCGTCCTGGACACCTGCGACCACGTCGTCGACCGCTGCGTCGCCCTCGTCGAACGCCTGCTGCGCGGCCTGCCCGACCTGCGCGTCCTGGTCACCGGCCGCGAGGTGCTGAGCATCCCCGGCGAGCACGTCACCGTCGCCGGCCCCCTGCCGGCGCCCGACGCCGCCACCCTCTTCCACGTACGCTCCGGCGGCCTGCGCGCCGACCCCGCCGTCCTGGCCCGCCTCGAAGGCCTGCCCCTGGCCATCGAGATCGCCGCCGAGCACCTGCTGGAGTCCGCCAAGCTCGCCGAGATGCTCGACAACGGCACCTTCCACACCCTGCCCGCCGGCCCCGCTCACCCGGCCCGGCACGCCAGCATGCGCGCGGCCGCCGCCTGGAGCCACCGCCAGTGCCAGCCGCTGGACGCGCAGGCCTGGCAGCGGCTGGCCGCCTTCGACTCCGCGTTCGGCCTGGAGGAGGCCGAACGCGCTCTGACCGGCCACCGCGCCGCCGACGCCGCCGAGGCCGTGGCCCGGCTGGTGGAGCGCTCCATCGTGCTCGTCGATTCGGCCGCGGTGGACGGGCGCTGGTATCGCATGCCGTTCCATCTCCGCGCCTTTACAATGTAGATCACCGGCTGACGTGCACGGCCAGATGCAGGGCCAGGCGCGTCGCCGGATCCTCCAGGTCGTAGCCCGCCGCCCGCACCCGCTCCAGCCGGGTCGTCACCGTGTTGCGGTGCACCCCCAGCCGCTCGGCCGCCCGCAGCGCCCCGCCCCCGTCCAGGACCGCGGCCAGCGTCGCCAGCAGGCTCCCGTCCTTGTCCGCCGCCCGCAACGGCCCCAGCACCACCTCCGCCGGCGCCCGCAGCACCCCCGCGGGCAACGCCGCCAGCAACTCCGCAGGACCCATCCGATCCGCGCGCGCCACCGCCCCGGCCCGCGCGGTGAACGCCGCGGCCTCGGCCCCCAGCAGCGACTCCCCCACCGCGCCGAGCCGCTCCACCTGCCGCCCCGCCCCCGCCGCGACCGCCCGCGGCAGCAACCGCGCACACTCCTGCAGCCGTACGGCCAGCGCCCCCGGCCCCAGCTCCGCCCAACCGGCCCACCCCTCACCCCGCCGCATCACCGGCACCGCCCCCAACGCCCCCACCAGCAGCTCCCTGACCAGCGCGTGCTCGGCCGGCTCCGCCTGCCACCCCACCGGCCGGACCACGAACCCGCTCACCGGCCCCCGCACCGCCCACCCCAGCGCCGCCGCCCGGCCCAGCGCCTCCCGCACATCCCCCACCGCACCGGGAACCACGCCCGCCTCGGGCACGCTGCTCTCCTCGGGCACGCTGTCCAGCAGCGCCTCCGGCATCGCCAGCAGCCGCTCGGCCAGCGCCTCCTGCACCGCGAACTCCCGCCCGGCCACCAGCCGCTCCCCCGCCGCCCACGCGCTCAGCGCCGCCACGGCCAGACCCAGCACGGTCCGCACCACCGACGGCCAGCCCGGTGAGCGCACCGCCCCGGAGGCCACCAGCCGCCCCAGCCCGCCGGGCAGATCCATGTCCACCAGCACCCGCTCCCCGCCGGCGCCCGCACCCGGGCCGCCCTCGGTGAGCCCGGCGGCCCGGCCGGCCAGGCGCGTGCCGTACCGATCGAGAAAAGCCACGGACGTGCCCGGCAGTTCCGCGTTCAGCACCCCCAGCACCCGCCGCGCCGAGGCCCCCGCCTCGGCGATCCTCGTCGCGCACCGCGCCACCAGCTGCGTGCGCGCCGCCTCCGGACGCGAAGCCGCAGAAGCCACCTCCACCGCCGTCACCAGCGGATCGCCGTCCACGAAGATCAGCGTCACGCCCAGCCGCTCGGCCAGCACCTCCCCCGACCCCGAGCTCAGCGCGCTGGAAGGCGCGATCACGCACGCCGCCGCCTGCTCCCACGCCCGCCGCATCGCCATCTCCACCGCCCACCCGCCCGAGGCCGCCGCCCCGATCAGGACGACCGCGGTGTGCGGCACCACATCGGCGAACACGCCCAGCTCGTCCACGATCCGCACCTGATGCACCGGATTGGCGCCGCTGCCGTACATGTGCGCCCCCGCCAGCGGTCCCGCGTCCACCAGCTCGGCCACCGTCACCGGCGACTCCCACCCCCGCGCCCTCACAACGGCACCCCGAACGCCCGCACCCCGCCCAGCTCCTGCCCCCGCTCGGTGTGCCACACCGGAGCCGCCCGCACCACCATGACCTCGACCTCCATGCCCGGCGCCGCCTTGTCCACGTCGACCACCAGCTGATCCACCGCCGACACCAGGCAGATCAGGTCGGGCGCCATCGCCACCGGCGCGCCGTCGGCCAGCGCCAGCACGATCTCGTTGTGCGCCTCCAGCCGCACCAGCCGCCGCAGCCCGCCCGTCTCCTCCACCAGGATGCTCGACGGCAGCGACGGCAGCTCCAGGTCCGCGCCGTGCCCGCTGCTCCCCTCCACCGCGGCGATCACGCCGCGGCACAAGGTCTTCATCCCGTACGGCGCCGCCACCGCCCGATCCGCTCCAGGCGCCCCCGCCTCCAGCAGCCGCCCCACGGTCCCCGGCACCATCGCCCCCGCCAGCTCCCGCGCGCTCATCGGATAGCAGGCGCCCACCGCCCACCCGCCCATCGCCAGCACCAAAGGACGCACCACCGCCTCCACCCGGTCCGGCGCCGTCTCCAGCACCACCAGCTCCCCGCCGCCCCCCGCCAGCGCCAGCGGCGTCGCGCTCACCCCGCCCAGCGTGTACGTAGTCTGCTCCACCAGCGGAAACACCCGCCCCGTCCCGTCGCCGTCCACCAGCGGCACCCCCAGCAGCGCCGCCGCCACCAGCGGCAGCAGCGCGTTCTCCGCCGCCAGGTTCAGCGCCACCACCGCGCCCACCGGCTCGCCCAGCCGCCGCTCCAGGGCCCGCACCGCACGCACCGGCTCATCGCCCGCCGGCAACTGCTCCCCCAGCGCCGTCGTCGAACCCACCAGCGAGACCGCCACGCACACGCTCTCCCCCGCCAGCGCCCCGGCCGCCACGACCGGCACGCCCCGCCCGATCACCGACCCCGCCCAGTCCAGCACCAGCCGGTACGACGACTCCGCGGCCCCCGTCGCGAACAACCGCGACCCGGCCGCGAACCGCCCCAGCTCCCCCGGCCCGATGATCACGGCGTCGCTCCCCCCGCCGAGGCCCGCACCCGGTACAGCCCGTGCGGCAGGTACGACAGCGGGTTGACCGTCAGCGAGGCGATCGACGCCGACCCGGGCGCCGCCCCCGCGCTCACCACCCGGGTCAGCGCCTCGTCGCGCGCGTCGCGCAGAACCCGGTCCAGCTCCGCCCGCCCCCGCGCCTGCACGATCCGCTCCACCTCGGCTACCGGCTGCCCCAGCGCCGCCCCGAACGCCCGCGCCGCCCCCTCATCCCCCTCGCCGCCCAGAACCGCCAGGCCGCGCGCCAGGCTCGCCGTCGCCCCGAACCGGCAGATCAGCGGATAGCGGCGGAAGTAGTGCGCCGACACCAGCCCGTACCCGGTCCTGGCGAAGTACAGCGGCCGCCCGTCCAGCACCTGCTCCACCTCGCGCGCCACCCGCACGGCCGCCGGTCCCAGGGCGGCGTTGAGCATCGCGTCCTCCTCGCGCTCGCGCAGCCCCGCCCGCCCGAACTCATACGACAGGGTGATCCGCGCCCCCGGCACCTCGGCCGCCACGATCTCCGCCACCGCCAGCTCGTGGTCGGACAGCACGGGCGAGCCGGTCGCCGTCACCGCGAAGTCGCTCAGCCCGCACGAGGCGGCGAAGCGCCGTACCGCCTCGACGTCCAGCGGCGCCAGCGCGCGGCCGGTCAGGCTGTGCCCGCCCCGCACGATCGTCGCCGCCCCGCCGGGGTGGGCCGGGTGCGGCGCGAGCACCTCGGGACACGGCCCGCCCACCCGGATCGCCGCCACCGGCGCGAGCTCGGCCTCCTCCAGGTCCAGCGCCACGCAGACGGCCCGCGCCCCGAGCCCGCCTGCCAGCTTCGCCAAGCCGCCGAACGGCGGCCCGGCCGCGGCCGGCAACTGCCGGGAGAACACCAGCGCGCCGTCGCGCACGGCCGCGACCGTGGTCGCGGGCCGCCCGGGTGCGACGCCGACGATCACTCCAGCTCGCGGCCTTCGGTCTCCGGCAGCGGTACGGCCAGCAGCGCCGTGACCACCATGAACGCGTTGATGATCAGGATGGTCGTGGTGAACCCGGTCGCCCCGGCCAGCAGCGCCCCCACGGCCGACGGCGCCGCGGTGGTGGCGACCAGCTGGGCGGCGGTCGCCCACGAGTAGCCGGTGCCGCGCAGCGCGGTCGGGTAGAACTCGCCGTTCCAGGTGTTCCACACGCCCCACGCGCCCAGGCTGAAGAACGACAGCACGAAGTTGCCCGCGTACAGCTCCCACGTGCTGTCGGCCAGCGCGAACCACAGCCCGCCCAGCGCGGCGGCCACGACGTACACCAGGAAGACCTTCTTGCGGCCGAACCGGCCGGTCAGCAGTGAGGCGCTCACGTATCCGGGGATCATCATGAGCGCGCTCAGCGCCGCGAAGCCGAGCGAGGCGTCGAGGGTGAGGCCGCGTTCCTGCAGCAGGGTGGGCAGCCACGTCTGCAGGCCCCAGTAGCCCCAGTTGAAGGCGAAGTTCAGCAGCAGCATGGCGATCGTGATCTTCGCCAGCCTGCCGCGGAACAGGTCCAGCGGGTTGCCGGGGCGGCGCGCCGCGACGGTGAACTCGGCGTCGGCGTCGGGGCTGGATAGCAGGCGCAGCACCGCGCGCGCCTCGTCCTGGCGGCCGCGGGCGGCCAGCCAGTACGGCGACTCGGGGACCCAGGCGCGGATCGCGAACGCCCACAGCCCGGCCACCGCGCTGGCGATGACGACCACGTGCCAGCCCATGGCGCCGAACGCGAGGGAGGCGCCGATGGCGGCCAGGATGCCGATGGGCCAGCCGATCGACAGGTAGACGGCGGCGCGGCCGCGGTGGCGGGTGGGCAGCAGTTCCAGGAAGTAGGGGAAGGTGATGGTGTAGACGCCGGCCAGCGCCAGGCCGGAGGCCACCCGCAGCGTGATGAGCGTGGGCAGGTTCGGCGCGAAGGCCGAGGCGAGGGCGATGACGCCGTAGGCCAGCAGCGACCAGAAGGCGGTGGGCTTGCGGCCGACGCGGTCGGCGACGGGCCCCCAGATGAGCACGCCGGGGATCATGCCGAACGCCACCGCCGACAGCACGATGCCGATGCCCGCCTCGTCGATGCCGAAGGCGCCGCCCAGATCGCCCGCGACGTAGATCAGCGCGAGCTGCTCCCACGACTCGATGACGAACGCGACGAACAGCGCCAGCGCGATCAGCACGTGCCGGCGGGTGAACGGCATCCGGTCGAACGCCGCCCCGATGGGGAGCGTTCGCGCGGAGGTAGCGGTCATGGATGCTCCTCGGAAGGGGGCGCGACGTTGGCCGCACCCTAGGCACGCCCCCTGTCCGCGTCGGTGTGCACACCGCCCGTCAGGTACGGCCGACGGTGTGCACCCTGCCCTGGAGCCCTAGCATACTCGCAGGTCAGAGCGTGTTCTCGTGCACGTGCACGATGCGCCACTCACCGCCCTCGCGGCGCAGCACCGAGGTGGTGCGCACGATCTGCGGGGCGCCGGTCTCGAAGGCGACGCGCAGCACGTAGCGGGCCAGCGCGCTCTCGCCCCACACGTCGACGACCTCGTCGTAGGCGGTGAGCGTGACCCGGCCCTCGTCGGGGCGGGCGTCACGGACCTTGTTGAGCTGTTCGCGGGTGGTGATCAGGCCGGGGTGGTCGGAGTCGAAGATCGTGGCCTCCGGGTGCAGGCGGCGGTCGATGCCGTCCCGGTCGCCTCGGGTGTAGGCCTCGTACATGCCGGTGATGACCGCCCAGACGGCGTCGCGTGCCACGATGCAGCTCCTTGGTTGAGTTTTGCGTGCTTTGTCACGTTAGAGCACGCGGAAACACCACGCAGACGCCTTTACATTGTAGATTTCTAAGACTGACGCGCGGCGGCGGCCTTGTCCAGCCGCTCGACCACGGACCAGGCGATGTCGCCGAACGCCGCCAGCTGCTGCGGAGTCAGCAGGTCGATGAAGTGCCGGCGCACCGAGTCGACGTGGCCGGGGGCGGCCTCCTCGATGGTCCGCAGGCCCTCCTCGGTCAGGACGATGACCGCCCCGCGCGCGTCGGAGGGATGCTCCTGCCGGGAGATCAGGCCGCGCTGCTGCATGCGGGTGAGCTGGTGCGACAGCCGGCTCTTCGACCACTTCAGGTGCGCGGCCAGCTTGGTCAGCCGGACGCTGGCCCCCGGCGCGCCCGACAGGTTGGACAGCACGTCGTAGTCGGCCTCCGACAGGCCGCACTCCTGCGCCAGGTCCCGCGCGACCTCCCGGTTGAGCAGCAGGAACATCCGCCGGTAGCCGAGCCACGCCCGTGCCTCCACCTCGTCGAGCCATCGCGCGTCCTGTGTCATGCCCGCCAGTGTAGTTGACACGTCACCATCTCCCTGCCTACGGTTGTTGTCATGTCAACCTTCGGCCTGAACATCTCCACCTCGGCCGCGCCCGGCGCCGACCCGGTCGCCCAGGCCCGCCGCGCCGAGGAACTCGGCTTCGACTACGTCTCCTGCGCCGACCACCCCTGCACCACGCACGACAGCTTCGAGACCTGGACCATGCTGTCCTGGATCGCCGCCGCCACCACGCGGATCAAGGTCGCCACCCGGGTGCTCGGCGTGCCGTACCGCAACGTCGCCATGGTCGCCAAGATGGCCGAGACCTTCGACCGCCTGTCCGGCGGCCGGCTCATCCTCGGCCTCGGCGGCGGCTACTCCGACGAGGAGTTCCGCGCGTACGGCATGCGGGTGCCCACGGCCCGCGAGAAGGTCGACGGGCTGGCCGAGGCCGTCCAGATCATCCGCGGCCTGTGGAGCGAGCGGGCCTTCACCTTCGAGGGCCGCTACCACCGCACCGAGGCCGCCGACCTCGAACCCAAGCCGGCGCGGCGCATCCCCATCTGGCTCGGCACCTTCGGCCCCCGCGCGCTGGCCGTCACCGGCCGCCTGGCCGACGGCTGGATCCCCAGCTACGGCTTCGCCGGCCCCGAGAAGGTCACCGCGATGCGCGCGCGCCTGCTGGCCGCCGCGCGCGAGGCGGGACGCGCCCCGGAGGAGATCACCTGCGCCTACAACCTCGCCATCCGCGTCCAGGACAAGCCCACCGCCGAGCCGGGTACGCTCACCGGCACACCGGCCCGCCTCATCGACGCCCTGCGGGGCTTCCAGCGCATCGGCTTCACCTCCTTCAACCTCATGCCCTCCGGCGACGACCGCGACGAGCAGGTCGAACGTCTGGCCAGCGAGGTCGTCCCCGCCCTGCGCGAACCCGCTCTTCTTGGCACGCCGTTGGCCCGGCGCTGAACCACCGCGTCCTAGCGTTGCCCCTATGAGCGATGTGAACGAGGCCGCCGGGCGGATGGAGAAGACCGCCAGGGCGGGCGCGGCGCCGGAGCACGCCGACCACGCCGACGCCACCCACGTGGCCGACGCCGAGAGCGCGCCCGAGCCGCCGCGGCCCGTCCACGACACCGGCGACGCGGAACGGGCCGTCCGCCGCGAGCTGCTGTGGGGCTCCGACCTGTCCACCTCCCGCCTGGACCGGGACCTGCCCGGCGAGGAGTGAGCTCACTCGCGGCGCAGTTCGTGCTCCAGTTGCTCCAGCTCCGCGCCGCCGGCCATGAGCGAGGTCAGCCGCTCGCGGGTGATGTCGGCCTTGGCGTACTCGCCGAGGCTGGTGCCGCGGTTGAGCAGCAGGAATCGATCGCCCACCGGGTAGGCGTGGTGGGGGTTGTGGGTGATGAACACCACGCCCAGCCCCCGGTCGCGGGCGCGCGCGATGTAGCGCAGCACCACCCCGGCCTGCTTGACGCCCAGCGCCGAGGTCGGCTCGTCGAGGATGAGCACGCGGGCGCCCAGGTGAACCGCCCGCGCGATCGCCACCGACTGCCGCTCGCCGCCCGACAGCGTGCCGACCGGCTGGTCGACGTCGCGGATGTCGATGCCCATCGCATGCAGTTCCTCGCGGGCCACCCGCCGGGCCTTGGCCACGTCGAAGCGGCCGAAGCTCTTGCGCGGCTCGGAGCCGAGGAAGAAATTCCGCCACACCGACATGAGCGGGATCATCGCCAGGTCCTGGTAGACGGTGGCGATGCCGTGGTCCAGCGCCGCGCGCGGGCTGGCGAAACTGACCGGCGCGCCGTCCAGCAGCAGTTCACCCGCGTCGTGCCGGTGCACCCCCGACAGGATCTTGATGAGCGTGGACTTGCCCGCGCCGTTGTCGCCGAGCACGCAGGTGACCTGCCCGGCGGCCACGCCCATGGACACCTCGCGCAGCGCCAGCACCGAGCCGAACGCCTTGCCGATCGCCCTGGTCTGCAGGATCACCGCTTCACCTCTTCCGCGTAACGCCGTACCAGGCGGTTGGCGAGGGTGGCCAGCAGCAGCATCGCGCCGAGGAAGAACTTGAACCAGTCGGCGTCCCAGCCCAGGAAGACGATGCCCTTGTCGGCCATGCCGAAGATGACGGCGCCGATCGCGGCCCCGATGGCCGAGCCGTACCCGCCGGTGAGCAGGCAGCCGCCGATGACGGCGGCGATGATGTAGATGAACTCCTGCCCGATGCCGATGTTGGCCTGCACGGACGTGTAACGCAGCGCCATGATCGAGCCGACCAGCCACGCGGCGAACGCCGTCGTCATGAACAGCGCGATCTTCGTGCGGGCGGCGGGCACGCCGACCGCGCGGGCGGCCTGCTCGTTGCCGCCCGCGGCGAAGATCCAGTTTCCGGCGCGGGTACGCATGAGCACCCACGTGGCCAGCGCCGTCGCCGCCAGCCACCACAGGATCGCCACGCGGAAGTGCACCTGCCCGATCTGGATCGTGCCCGCGAAGATCACCCGCGCCGACTCGAAGCCCGAGGCCGTGCGCAGCCCGCTGACCTGCACGGTGCCGGTGATCAGCTTGGTGACGCCCAGGTTGATGCCCTGCAGCATGAGGAAGGAGCCGAGCGTCACGATGAAGCTGGGCAGCTTGGTACGGGTCACCACGATCCCGTTGAGAAAACCGATCCCGAGCGCCACCGCCAGGCTGATCAGCATGGCGAGCCAGACGTTCACGCCGTACTCGGTGGCCAGCGTGACCAGGATGAGCCCGGTGGTGCCGGTCAGCACGCCCGCCGACAGGTCGAACTCGCCGCCGATCATCAGCAGCGCGATCGCGACCGCCATGATGCCGAGCGTGGCGGCCGGGTCGAGCCAGTTGGCGATGCCGGCGGGCGAGCGGAAGACCGGCGACTGCGCGGCGAAGAAGGCGAAGACGATGATCGCGCCGACGACCGCGCCGAGCTCGGGGCGGATCAGCGTCCGCCGCAGCCGTCCGACGTCGGCCAGCCGCTCGTCGGGCTTGACCGCGGTCATCGGGTGCCTTCGCCGGCCAGCTTCTCGACCTGCGCCGCGTTGTCCTTGGTGACGAAGCCGGGACCGGTGTTGACCGGCAGCCCGCCGCCCACGGTGTTGAGGTTGTCCTTGTAGAGCTTGAGGAAGGTGATCGGCAGCCAGCCCTGCAGGTACTGCTGCTGGTCCACGGCGAACAGCACCTCCCCGGCGTTGATCGCGGCGATCACGTCGGGCGACAGGTCGAAGGTGGCCAGCTTGGCCTGCGAGCCGGCGTCCTTGATCGCGTCGCGGGCGGCGACGGCCACGGCCGGGTTGAGCGCGAGCACGCCGGTGACGGAGGTGTCGGACTGCAGCTTGGCCGCCACCTTGGAGGTGACGTCGGCGAGGTTGCTGACGTCCACCTGCAGGCGTTCGACGGTGCCCCCGAGGCTCTGCTCGGCGCCCTTGCACCGCTGCTCCAGCCCGACGTTGCCGGCCTCGTGGATCACGCACAGCAGCTTCGACACCCCGGCCGCCTTCAGCTGCTCGCCCGCGCCGCGCCCGGCCACGTCCTCCGACTGGCCCACGTGGGTGAGCGCGCCGAACGCCTTGGAGGATTCGGCGCCGGAGTTGATGGTCACCACGGGAATCTTCGCGGCCACCGCCTTGCCGATCGACTCCTTCAGCGCGTCCGGGTTGGCCATGGAGACCACGATCCCGTCGACCTTCTGCGAGACCGCCTGGTCGATGAGCTGTGACTGCTTGCCCGCGTCGCCGTCGCCCTGGTAGGTGACGCTCGCGCCGTACTGCTTGCCCGCGGCCTCGGCGCCCTTCTTGACCACGTCCCAGAACTTGTCGCCGGCCGCGGCGTGGGTGATCACCGCGTACGTGCCCGCCGCGCCGCCGGTGGCCGCCGGCGCCTCCGCGGCCGGGGAGCTCGCGGCGCTCTGGCCCGCCCCGCCTCCGCCCGAGCATCCGGCCAGCGCCAGGGCGCCGAGCACGGCCACCACGATCCGGGTTCGCTTCATGGCTTCAACCTCCAAGACCAACGGCTTGCCCCGGTTCTAGTCCCGCCACGCTCCACTGTCAACCATTTGTCGTGACATTAAGACCTACAATATAGAACGGAATTCTCCGTTCCAATGCTACAGTGGGAAGATGACGAGCACACCGATGAGCGGACGCAAGAAGCAGGCCGCGCGCAACGACGAGGTGATCCTCCAGGCGGCCAAGGAGGTCTTCACCGCCAACCCCTCCGCTCCGATCGCCGCCGTGGCCGAGCGCGCCGGTGTGGGCATCAGCGCACTCTATCGGCGCTACCCCAGCAAGGACGCGCTGCTGCAGAAACTCTGCGCCGACGGCATGCGCGCCTACAACGCCGCCGGCGAGCGGGCCCTCGACCCCGGCATGGACCCGTGGGAGGCCTTCGCCCGCTTCATGGAGGAGGTGGTCGACGCCGACACGCACTCGCTGACGATCTCGCTGGCCGGCACCTTCCAGCCCACCCCCGAGCTGTTCGAGCTGTCGGCGCGCGGGGGCGAGCTGTCGCACGCCGTACCCGACCGCGCCCGCGAGGCCGGCGCGCTGCGCCCGGACGTGACCAACTCCGACGTGGCCCTGCTGTTCGAGCAGCTCGCCTCGGTCCGCCTGGGCGACGAGGCCCGCACCGCCGAGTTGCGCCGCCGCTACCTCGCCCTCGTGCTCGACGCCATCCGCCTGCCCTCCGCCGCCCGCCCGCTGCCGGGCGACCCGCCGACGCCGCCGGAACTGCGCGAGCGCTGGGTCCCCAAGAGCTGACACCCCCTCCCCGCCCGTACGGCGGGGCCCGCGCCCCGCCGCAGCCATGGCCGGACTAGCTCCCTTCGCGTTTGGCGTACTCCGCGGCGCCGCCCGCGAAGTCGTAGACGATGAACTGCTCGTCGCCGACCACCCAGGCGTCGTGTCCTGGCGGGCAGACGAACACGTCGCCGGGCCCGACCTCGGCCTCGGTGCCGTCGCCCATGCGCAGGCGCAGGCGGCCCTGGACGACGTAGCCGTTGTGGTGGACCTCGCACAGCTCCGTGCCGGCGATCGGCTTGACGGACTCCGACCACCTCCACCCGGGCTCCATGGTCGCGATGCCGAAGCTGAGCCCGCTGAGGTTGCACACCTCCAGGTGACCGCGCGGGAAGTCCCGGCGCTCGTCGGGCTTGTCGACGTTCTTGACCTCGATCATGTTTCCTCGCCCCCTCAGATCGTCAGCGGCACGGGGTGGATCTCGTCGGCCGGATGGCCCGCGCGCTGGTGGATCCGCTGAACGGCGGCGGCGTCCGGCGCGTCCGACAGGCAGTAGACGAGCCCCGAGTCGGGGTCGGCCCAGGCCTGCTCGAAGGTGACTCTCTCCTCCGATTGGATGGCCAGGTCGGCGTCATGGGCCTCGCGCAGCTGATCTGCCGTGATGCCCTGCATACCGTGGTGGACGTCCATGAACTTCATGGTTCCTCCTGACTACGGATCCATCCCAGCGTAGGTCGGACCCGTGGCACCGGTTCGTCATGGTTTGCCAAAGAAGCCTGGTGCGTGCGGAAGGATGGGCGGGTGATCAAAGGCATCCTTTTCGACCTCGACGGCACCCTGATGGACCATCGCGCCGCCGCCGACGCGGGGATCGCCGCCTGGATCGAGGACTGGATCGCCGCCCGTGCGCCCGGCCTGCCGCTGCCCGAGCGGGCCGCGACGGTGTGGGCGGAGCTGGAGGAGGTGCACCTGTCGGCCTGGCACGCCGGGGAGTGCGACCTGCCGGAGCAGCGGCGGCGCCGGATCCGCGGGATCTGCCAGGCGCTGGGGCTGGCCGTACCGGAGGATCTCGACGCGGCGTTCGCCGCGTTCACCCGGCACTATCGCGCGGGCTGGAGCCCCTACCCCGACGTGCACGAGGCTCTCGCGCGGCTCGGCGGCTACCGGCTCGGCGTGCTCACGAACGGCAGCAGCCCCGTCCAGATCGCCAAGATGCGCGCGATCGGGCTCGGCGAGCTCGGGCCGGTGCTGAGCGGCGACGTGCTCGGCGGGCACTTCAAGCCCGCCCCCGCCTCCTATCTGGCCGCCGCGGACCGCCTGGGACTGGAGCCCGGCGCGATCCTGCTCGTCGGCGACGACCTCGTCAACGACGTCACCGGCCCGGCGGCCGCCGGGATGCGCTCGCTGTGGCTGGATCGCCTGGGCGTGGAGACCGCTCCGGAGGGGTTCGCGAGGATCGCCACGCTGAGCGAGCTTCCCGGCTATTTGTCAGGACATTCTGACCTCGGATAATCTGATCAGCATGTCCGCACCCTTGGCGATCGATCTGGACCGATCCAGCCCCGTGCCCCTGTATTTCCAGGTGGCCGAGCAGATCGCCGAGGCCATCCGGCGCGGGGATCTGGCGCCCGGATCGCGGCTGGACAACGAGATCCTGCTCGCCGACCGGCTCGGCCTGTCGCGCCCGACGATCCGCCAGGCGATCCAGTACCTGGTCGACAAGGGCCTGCTGGTACGCAAGCGCGGCGTCGGCACCCAGGTCGTGCACGGCCAGGTCAAGCGCTCGGTCGAGCTCACCAGCCTCTACGACGACCTGCGCAGGGCCGGGCAGGAGCCCGCCACGCAGGTCCTGGCCCTGGAGCCGCGGCCGGTCGCCGAGGAGATCGCGCCCATCCTCGGCGTCGAGGCCGGCACGGAGATCCTCTACCTGGAGCGCCTGCGCTTCGCCTCCGGCGAGCCGCTGGCCGTCCTGCACAACTGGCTGCCGATCGGCCTGGCCAGGCTCACCGCCGCCGACCTGGAGGGCCGCGGCCTGTATGAGCTGCTGCGCGGCGCCGGGGTCCGCATGCGGGTGGCCAACCAGCGCATAGGAGCGCGGGCGGCCAACCCGGCCGAGGCCAAGCTCCTCGACGAGCGGCGGGGCGCGCCGCTGCTGACGATGGTCCGCACCACCTACGACGACCAGGGCCGCGCCGTCGAGCACGGCTCGCACGTCTACCGGGCCTCGCTCTACTCCCTTGAGGTCACGCTGATCGAGCGCTGACTGTTGATCATCGTAGATTCACAGCAAATTTGCAGGTACGGCCGAGCCGGCGCACTCCTATAGTCGTCATCACGGGGTTGAAGTCCTGCAATATGCTTTAATAATAAACTACTACGATGAGTAGGAGCGGCTGGTCTTGTCGCCTATTTCCGCGGGACGGCGCGGCCTCGCGAGAGCCGGATGGACGGCTTCCGCAAGCCTCCTGGTACTGCTCGCCGCGAGCTGCAGCACCACCCCACCCCCCACCGCCGCCCCGAGCACGGCCCCCGCCGTTCCGAGCACGAGCGCACCCGCCTCCCCGGCCTCCACCTGCGCCGCCGGCGACAAGCTGGTGCCGCCGTGCGGCGCGTACTGGGGCATGTACATCGCCCCGCCGGGCAACCGCACCCCCGTCGGCCAGGCCGTCGGCAACATGGAGTCGCAGCTGGGCCGCAAGCTCGACATCGTCTTCAGCTACCACGACATGTCCACCGGCCCCAATGGAACGTTCATGCGCGAGGACGAGGTCGCACTCGGCCGCGACCGCATCCTGCTGCTGAGCTGGGAAGCCAAGATCTGGGGCAGCCCGGAGCGCACCCTGCTGTGGCGCGACATCGCCTCCGGCACCATGGACGCCTCCGTCATCGACAAACAGGCCCAGCGCATCAAGAAGTACGGCAAGCCCGTCATGATCGGCTTCGACGGCGAGATGGACCGGCGCACCACCAGCGGCACCCCCAAGGAGTACGTGGCCGCCTACCGGCACATCCACGACCGCTTCCAGAAGCTCGGCGTCACCAACGTGATCTGGGTGTGGGCCGTGACCGGGTTCATGGAGTACAAGGACCAGTGGAAGGCCCTGTATCCGGGCGACGAGTACGTGGACTGGATCAGCTACGACCCGTACAACTTCGCGACCTGCCGCGGAGCTCCGTGGAAGAGCTTCGATGAGACCCTCAGGCCCACCTACGACTGGTTCCAGGCCAACGGATTCGACGACAAGCCGATCATCATCGGCGAGTACGGCACCGAGGTCGACCCGCGCAGGCCTGCGGCCAAGGCCGACTGGTTCCGCGGCATCCCCGCGGCGCTCAAGACGATGCCGAACATCAAGGCGCTCCTGCAATGGAACGCTGTATTGAACCCCGAGTCGCCCGACGGGTGCGACTTCCGGCTGGAGGGCCCGGGGGTGGTGGAGTCGTTCGCCGAGGTGGGCCGCGACCCCTACCTCAACCAGCGCACGCCCGGCTGAACCCGGGCGCCCCGGAACCGCGGGCCAGGCGGAAGCCGAGGTCGTCGATGCGCAGGGACGGGTGCGACTTGCGGCGGGCGGAGGCGCGGCAGCCCCGCGGGGTGTCCTGCCAGCCGCCGCCCCTGAACACGCGATACGGCCCGTAGGCCACCGGGTCGAACAGGTCCCAGCACCATTCCCACACGTTGCCGATCGTGTCGTGCAGGCCCCAGGCGTTCGGCCGCCTGGTGCCCACCTCGCGGGCGGCGCCGCCGGAGTTGCCCCGGTGCCAGGCGATGGCGTCGAGGTCGCCGTAGCGCTCACCGGTGGTGGCGGCGCGGCAGCCGTACTCCCACTCCGCCTCACTCGGCAGCCGGTACCCGTCGGCGCTCTCGTCACGGACCACGTCAAGGGCGTCGGGATCGTCCCCGATGACATAGCAGGGGTTGAGACCCTCTTCGGCCGAGAGCCGGTTGCAGAAGCGCAGCGCGTCCCGCCACGACACGTCGGTCACCGGCTCCTTCCCCGCCGCCCCGCCGACGACCGACCGGTACAGATCCCGCGTCACCGGATGCACCGCCAGCTCGAACGCGGGCAACCGCACCGTCCAGGCGACCCGCGTGGCCTCGTTCCGCAGCACGATCTCACCCGCCCCGATCCCCCGAAACACCACACCACCTCTTCCCTATCACTCCCTGATACAGACCATCATAAGGAATCCAGGGTCGTTGGGCCGACGGCGCGGGGTGACGCGATCAGGGAGCGGCCCCTGCCTCCATCACCGGGCATACTGCATGGTGATGATCGAATATGACGACCCGGCCTCGCTCCGCGGGCAGCTCCAGCGTGGCCGCGGAGCCGCCGTGCGGCGCGCGCCGGCCGAGCCCGGGGCCGCCGACGCGGTTTACGAGTGCGTGGTCACCGATACGCGCTGGGACCGGCAGGTCGACCAGCGCGACAGCTATCTCGCCGGTCTCATCGTCCGGCTCGGCCTGCCACTGGCGCCGATCGAACAGTACCTGTCCGGCTACGACGGGGCGGACGGCGATCCCCTGGCGCCAGACGTTCACGACGCCGCGAACACCAGACTGATGGAGTTGGCCGCTCTCGGCGTTCCAGGTGCCGCAGCGGAGTCCGAAGGACCTGGCCGGGCGCACGGCCAGGTCTGACACGGCCTCTTCACGAATAGGACCACGGCATGCTGTGGCGCACGACCATGTGATGTCGCGGAGGGCCATGCTGCTGAAGCCGGCGGAGGATCGGCAGGCGGCCGGGCGGTTCCAGGTCTACGCCGATCCTGCGGGGCACCCGTTCTGCCTCTGCCGGCACGAGTCGCGGGGTGGCGGCTGACGCGGCCGTCAGCCGGCTTCCAGAACGAAGAACAGGAAGCCCAGGAACCTCGGGGCGGCGAGTTCGGGGAACAGTTCGCGGGCTTCCGGCGCGGGTGGCGGTTCGCTGATGACGCTGATGCGGAAGCCGGCCGCAACGAAGGCGTCGGTCATCGCGTGCAGCGGCCGGTCCCAGAAGCTCATCTGGGCGGTCTGCCCGCCCATGGTCCACTCTTCGGTCCGGTTGCGGATCTCGAAATAGTTGGTCTTGTCCCCGGCCAGGCGACGCATGAGGGTGATCGCGAAAGGGTGCTCGACCGAGACCAGTAGCCGGCCGGCGGGCCTCAGCACGCGGCGCAGCTCGGCCAGCGTCGGTCCCCAGTCTTCCAGGTAGTGCAGCACCAGGGACGCGATGACGTCGTCGAACGCGTCGCCGGGGAAGGGCAGCGGGCGGGCCAGGTCGGCGACCCGCAGGTCCGCGTCGGCGCCCAGCCGCCGCCGGGCCAGTTCCAGCATCCCGGCGCTCACGTCGACGCCGGTCACGAGGGCGCCGCGATCGCGCAGCGCGGAGAACAGGGGGCCCGAGCCGCAGCCGGCGTCGAGGATCCGCCGGCCGGTCACGTCTCCGGCGAGCTCCAGCATGGCGGGCCGCTCGTAGTAGGCGTTGAGGAGGCTGGCCTCGTTCTCGGCCGCGTACGCCTCGGCGAAACGGTCATAGTCATTGAACGGGGACGGCTGTGCGGTTGGCATGCAGGCCATTTTGACCTACCGATCCAGGAGGTCGCCGACCCTCTCGACATGGCGAAGCTCGTTCGCCAACGGGCCGGCCGCGACCTGGTGCCTCGTCCAGGACGGCCGGCGCATCGGCCTCACCCACGAGGACGCCGCCCTCACGCGGTTGACCTCAAGTCCGCTTGAGATTCTAGGCTCGTCGGCGACGCATCCAGGCAGGACGACCTAAGGAACTTGACTGTGACGACCTTGGTGACGGGTGCCACCGGGAACACCGGCCGGCACGTTGTGGCAGAGCTGGTACGCCGGGGAGAGCACGTTCGGGCCCTGACCCGGGACCCGGCGGCGAACGCGGGAAGCTTTCCGGCCGGAGTGGAACTGGTGGGCGGGACGCACAACGCGCCAGAGAAGCTGGACGCCGCGCTCCACGGCGTCGGCCGGTTGCACATCACGGTGACGGCGGGGCTGGCGGAGGTCGGGCCCGAGCTGGTCCGGCGGGCGGTGGCCGCGGGCGTTGAGCGCATCACGGTGCTGTGGGGTGGCGCGGTGGGCCCGGTCGAGAAGGCGGTGGCGGACTCAGGTGTGGAATGGACGCGTCTGGAAGCACAGGAGTTCATGTCCAACACGTTGACCTGGGCGGCGTCGATCCGGGCCGAGGGAGTGGTCAGGGAACCGTACGACCTTCCCAGCGCTCTGGTGCACGAGGCCGACATCGCGGCCGTGGCGGCCGTCGCCCTGCTCGATGACGGCCACGCGGGGCAGGCGTACAACCTCACCGGACCCGAACCGCTGACCCCACGTGAGCGGATCGCGATCCTGTCGCGGGCCGTCCGCCGCGAGATCGCCTTCGAGCCGATCACGCACGAACAGGCGATCGTCAGGCTGACGGCCACCGGTGTGTCCCGGGCGGACGCCGAGTATGTCATCGGCTGGTACGCCGCGCACGATGAGGCCTCCACGACCGTGGACGACACGGTCACACGGGTGACCGGCCGCCCGGCACGGACGTTCGCGCAGTGGGCGGACGAGCACGCGGAGCGTTTCCGGGCGGGATGACGAACGGCCCGTACCGAAGCAAGGGCGGGCCCGGAGTGGCCCGCCCTCCTTCAGCGGGGTCTAGTGCTTATTGCCGACCAGGCCGAACAGGTCGAGCCCGAGCAGCAGGGGGTCGTGGTCCGAGGCGCGGTAGGGGCCGGGGCTGTACAGGTCGCCCGCCGTCCTGAACTCGGTGTTGTAGTCGTAGTAGACGTCCTCGTCGGCGTTGACGTGCCAGATGGTGGCGCCGGCGATGCGGCGCATCACCTGCTTGGTGGTCAGGACGTGGTCGAGTTCGCCGGAGGCGCCGCCGAAGACGTAGCTGTAGCGGCCGGCCAGCGGCACGAACTGCTTGCTGACGCTGCGCAGCCCGGCGGAGGCGAAGGTCTGGATCGGGTCCTCCTCGCTGTAGGCGTTGAGGTCGCCCACGACGAGCGGGTTGACGAGCTTCTGCTTCTTGATCATCTCGATGATGGCCTGTGCCTGCAGGACACGCTGGGCGTTCCAGCAGCCCTGGCCGTGGTCGGCGTTGTCACCGGTGGCGTCGCCGCAGCTCTTGGACTTGAAGTGGTTGGCGATCACGGTGAACGGGCGCAGCGACAGCAGGAGCTTGGTCGAGCGGAAGGTCTGGGCCAGGGGCGGGCGGGCGTTGAAGAAGCGGGGGTCGGAGATGGTCTTCGGCGAGCCGACCGGCTTCACGGCGGCGGGCTTGTAGATCATCGCGACCGCGATGGCGTCGGTGCCGGGGCCCGGGTGGGTGATGAGCTTGTACGTGCCCGCGCCGACCTCGGCGTTGAGCGCGTCGACCAGGGCCTCCAGGGCGGCGGGCAGGAAGCCCGTGCCGGCCAGATCGGGCCTGGGGTTCTCGACCTCCATGAGGCTGACGATGTCGGCGTTGAGCGCCTTCAGCGTGGCCACCTCCTTGGCCAGCTGGCGGTCGCGCTCGGTGAGGGTGTTCGCGCCGCGCGGGGTGAAACCGGGGCTGTAGGGCGGATTGGGGTATCCGGCGGCGTTGAGGGTGGTGAACCAGTTCAGGGTGTTGAAGGTGGCGATCTTCACGTCGCCGCCCACCTTGGCGGGAGCCGAGGTTCGGGCGTTGTCGCGGGTGAAGGTGAGCGGGCCCGTCGGGTGCACGAGGTACTTGACGTTCGTGCTCGTGGAGCCGTACGCGCCCTGGTTGAGCACGCCGGTCAGGCCGCTGACGCCGTCGCCGGAGCGGGCGAGCTGGTCGCCGGCCGGGTAGTGCGGCATGGGGTTGGGGTTCTGGCCGGAGGAGCCGTCGTCGATGACGACGGAGCGGCGCAGGTCGGCGGCGGGGTCGACGCCGGGGCGGTCGGTCGGGATGTACAGGCGTCCGCCGGTGGCGGCCAGCACCTGGCCGTAGCGGGCGTGCCAGTAGTTCTCGCTGACGGTCAGCTTGCCGGGCACCGTCACCAGTACGCCCTCCAGGCGCTCGAAGGTGTCGGAGGCGGCGATCGGCAGGGTGAGGGTGGCGGCGGCGATCGTGCCGGTGCCGCAGACGTCGAGCGCGGTGACGGTGGACAGCTGGGTGGCGCCGCCGAACTCGGTGGCGGTGCCGGAGACCTTGACCCGCGTGCCCGCGTTCAGCGCGGTGGAGGCGAAGGCGGGGGCGAAGACGAACAGGCCGTCGGAGGTGGCCGGGTTCGCGTCGGGCGTGTCGTCCTGGACGAAGAAGCCCGAGCGCGCGGTGGCGCTGGTGAAGGTACGGGTGACGACGCCCTCGACGCGGACCTGCTGCCCGGCCAGCGGGGTCTCGGAGCCCGCGCCCTGCACGTCGGCGACCTGGTGGGTGGCGGCGGTGTCGCACGGGTCGGCGGTGGGCGTCGGGGTCGGGGTGGGCTCGCCGCCGCCGGGGCCGGTCTGCCCGGCCAGGTTGGTGGGCGTGGGCGCGCCGGCGGCTAAGTCGGCGGCGTTGTTGTCGGTGTCCACGGGGGTGGCCGCGCGGCTGATGGAGTTGCTGTTGGACGGCGCGGGGGCCGGGGCTCCCTCGAAGGCGTTGGCGCTCGTGCCGTACCCGATGAAGTCGATCACGCCCGGGGCGGTGACCACGTCGGAGCCGGCCAGCGCGGTGGTGCTGGAGACCAGGGCGACCTTGCCCGCGGTGGCGCTCATCGGGATGGTCCCGGTGGCGTCGGCGGGCGGTAGCGGCTTGTCGGTGACGGTGGTTCCGGCGGCTTCCTGGACCAGCAGGCGGCTGCCGGGGGGCAGGCTGCCGCTCAGCGGGGTCACCTGCCAGGTCGTGCCCGCGGCCGAGGCGTACTGCACGCTCCAGCCGCTCAGGTTCACCGCGTCCGATCCCAGGTTGTACAGCTCGATGAAGTCGTTGCTCCACGTGGCGCCGGAGTTGCCACCGCCGCCGTAGACCTCGGCGATGACGACGTTGGCCGACACCGCTCCTGCCGGGGCGGCCCCGGTGATGGCTCCGGCCGCCAGCGCGGTGGCCACGAGTGCCGCCTTGGCACGTCTGGTCATGGGGATCTCCTCGTAGAAAGCGATTCTGAGCATTTCTACAGGTAGATCGTTGTTTGTGTCTTTGACACGATGTGCCGAGTATCGCGGGCTCCGGCTGGAGGTTGTCGGCACGCGTACCGCACGGGAGGAGTCGAATGCGGTACGCGCCTGGTCCGGCAGGCTACGTCACCGCCTCGGCGGCGGCCTCACCGGAGCGGATCGCGCCGTCGATGTAGCCGTACCAGCGGGTCGCGGTCTCGCTGCCCGCCCAGTGGACACGGTCCACCGGTTCGCGTACCGCCGGTCCGTACCGGGTCCAGGTGTGCGGGGGGAAGAGCGCCGCGTACCCGCCGCGGCTGAACGGGTCGGCGCTCCAGTCGTGCTGGACCCAGGCGACCGGCCGGCCCGCCGCGGCGCCGAACAGCCGGGTGAGCTGTTCCAGGACCGCCGCCTGGGACGCCGGTCGGTGCAGCACGGCGACCAGGACGCCGCGTCCTCCCGTTCGCGGGCTGCTGTCGGCGACGCCGTCGACGGGGCCGCGCATGCTGACGGCCTGCCCGCTGAGCCCGGCCGCGCGCCAGAACGGCTCGCCGTACACCAGCACGCACTTGATCGCACCGCCCATGGGCAGGCGCTGCGTGAGGCGGTCGCGGGCGGCGGGCAGCGGCGGGTCGTAGAGGATGCGCCCGGCCAGCGTCGGCGGGATCGCCACCACCACCTGATCGGCCCGCACGCTCCGGCCGGAACCGGTCGTGACCACGACGTGGGAGGCGGTGCGCGCGATCCGGTGGACCGGCGCGGCCAGGCGGACCCGGTCCCCGAGGCGGGCGGCCAGCCGCCGCGCCATCTCGCCCGCGCCGCCGTCGAGCCGGTCCTGCTGCGCGCCGCCCTCGGTGGCCATCACCGCGTTCAGCCCGCCGGCCGCCCTGGCGTAGAACAGCGCGTGCAGGAGCGACAGCTCGCCGGGCTCGCAGGCCCACATCAGCCGGCTCGCCGCCGTGAACAGCTCGCGTCCCCCCTTCGTCCAGAGGGTACGGCGCAGCCAGCCGCCCAGCGTCTGGCCGTCGAGCCGGGCGGCGCCTGACCCGCTCCAGGGGGAAGCCGGGTCGATCGTGCGGGCGAGCCGCTCGAACCTGGCGATCGCCTGCGCCAGATCGAGCATCTCGGGGACGCTCAGCCTGGGCAGGGTCCCCCGCCAGGGCCGTACGCGCCCGGCGGCCGTCTCCATCAGGTGGTCACCGGCGTTGTACGTGGCGAAGACCTCGATGCCCAGTTCCTCGGCGAGGGCGTAGGCACGATCCTGGCCGGGGCCGATGAACTGGCCGCCGAGATCGATGCGTTCGCCGCCGGCCTCGACGGTGCGCGTACGCCCGCCGACGTGGTCGCGCGCTTCCAGCACGAGGACGTCGGCGCCCCGCCCGAGCAGGGCGTTCGCGCAGGTCAGCCCGGCCATTCCGGCGCCGACGACGACAACGTCGGCGCGATCAGAGGTGTGGTGGTCGGTCATGGCACTCCTTGGGTGCGTCATGCCCTGCCGTGAGCGCGTCGCGGGAAGCGGACGCGTTCACGGCACGGCGAACACGTCAGCGCGCCCACCGACCACCATGGCACCGACCTACTGATCACACCTTACGGCTCCCGCGGGTCGCGGTCGGTCGCCGCGATCACTCGCGTGAGGACCCCGTGCAGGTGCTGGAGCTCGGCGAGGTCCATGCCGAGACGTTCGACGATGGCCGGGGGAATCTTCTCGGCCTCGGCCCTGAGCGCGCGCCCGGCGGGGGTGAGGGTCACCGCCAGGGCGCGTTCGTCCTTGGTGTTGCGTTCGCGGTGGATGTAGCCGAGCGCCTGAAGCCGCTTGAGCAGGGGCGACAGGGTGCCCGGGTCGAGGCGGAGCAGTTCGCCGAGTTCCTTGACCGACAGCGGCTCGTGCTGCCAGAGCGCCAGCATGACCAGGTACTGCGGATGGGTCAGCCCCATGGGCTGCAGCAGCGGGCGGTACAGGGCGATGACGCTGCGCGAGGCGATGCTCAGGGCGAAGCAGACCTGGCGGTCCAGGGCCAGGAGATCTGTTGTGTCTGTCACAGACTCCATGTGCGTACGCCTCCGGGTGACGGCCGCTAGATTAGTTGGTGTACAAATTAATAGCCTACCAATCAATGCCGCACAAAGGGACGTCCGCATGTTTCACCGCAAGCCGCTGGAGGAGCGCATCGCCGAGCGGCAGGCCAAGCTGCCTCCTCTCAAGGAGGGCAAGCACTTCGAGCACGGCCCGGCCAAGTTCGTGTTCGTCTCGCTGCTCGTCGCCGTGGTGCTCATGCACGTCGTCGGCCTGGCCATCGTCATGCACTTCGCCTGAGCCCACGCCTCCGGGCCGGAGGCGTGGGCGGCAGAGGCGGCAGGGGCGGCTACCTTCTCACGGTCAGCGTGAAGGTCGCCGTGCCGGTCCTGCCGTCGGCGGACCTCGCCCTGAGCACGATGGGATAGGTGCCGGGCGGGGTCGCCTGGGAGAAGCCGGTCAGGAGGGTGATCGAGCTCCGGCCCCCCTGCGGGATGGTCGCAGGCGTCATCAGCGCGTGGACCCCCGCGGGCAGCCCGGACAGTGACAGGGTCAGGTTCCCCGCGCCTCCGGTCGCGGTGGCGGAGGTCGTGGCCATCATGCCGGAGCGGACCGAGGCCGCGGGCGGGTTCAGCGTCACCTTCACCTCACCCGTCGGCGGGCCGCCTTCGACGGTGAGCGTGAGCGTGGCGCCGGCGGTCCTGCCCGCGGCGTTGGTGGCGGTGACCGTGACCGGCGAGGTCCCGGCGGGGGTCGAGGCCGAGGTCTCGACGGTCAGCCTGGCCGTGTCGCCGGTCATGATCGAGGTGGGCTGGAAGACGGCCCTGGCCCCGGCCGGAAGCCCGGCGGCGGACAGGGTGACGGACTCGGGGGCGCCGGAGGCGGTCGAGACGACGGTGGTCGAGACGGACTGGCCGGGGGCCGTCCGGACATCCGCCGGAGACAGCGACAGGCCGAACTCGCCCGGCTGCTGGCCGCCGATCTGCTCCTTGACCCAGTCGCCCATGTCGTTGGTGAGGCGGCCGTAGACGCTGTACCACTTGAAGTCGGCGCGGCTCCACGACGCCACGCCGACGATCTTGCCGTCGATGATCAGGGGGCCGCCGCTGTCACCGGGCAGGATGGTCACCCGGCCGTCGCCGTACCCGGCGCAGATCATGGTGGCCGCCTTGAACCCGGCGCCGACGCCCTGGCAGAGCCGTTCGCCGTCCACGACGGGCAGCGTGGCCTTGTCGAGGGTGACGTCGCGGGCGGTGTCGTTGAAGTCCTTCTTGCCGTAGCCGTAACCGACCCCGTCGCGCCCGGGTACGGCCAGCCCCTCGTCGGCGGAGGTGGCGACCTTGGCGTAGCCGCCGCCGGGTACCGGGATGTCGTCGGCGACGGTCACGACGGCCACGTCGTAGCCCTGGTCGAAGGTGACGTACCGGGGATGCTTCTTGTACTCGATCACCCGGGTGCGGAAGCCGCCCCCGGCGTTGAGGTCGTCCAGGCCGTACAGGAAGCTCTTCTCGCCCACGGCGTCGGCGCAGTGGGCGGCGATGAGGATCTTGCGGGGGGCGACCGCCGAGCCCGTGCACGACTGGCCCTGCGGGCGTGAGCCGCCCTCGCGCAGCCCGGCGATGATGGCGGGGTACTCCTGGACGGTGGTGTCCTGGCCGTTGTAGAAGCCCACCGGCCCGCCGGGGCCGGGTGTGGGAACGGTGTCGGACTCGTAGTTGGCGGCCGGTGGGGTGGCGGGGCCGGCGTGGGCGGCGGGCGGGCCGAGGGGGATCAGCGCCGCCGCGACGGCCAGCGGCAGCAGAGCCCGCGGGCGGGGAAATGTCACGTGTGGTCCTTTCCGCACTCCTGGGGGAGGAGATGGGGATAACTGCCGACCACGCTCAGCCCGCGCCCGCACCGCTGACCATCAGGGACAGGGTGGGTAGGGGTACCGGTCTTTGCCCGCGGCTACCTACTGCAGCAACTCGGTCCTGGAGTGTTTGCCCAGCTTCTGCAGGATGCGCGCGACATGCGTCTCCACCGTGCGCGGCGACAGGAACAGCATCCCGGCGATCTCCCGGTTGGTACGGCCGGTGGCCAGCAGCCGTGCGACGTCCTGCTCGCGGGGCGAGAGCGTGTCGCCGTAGCCCCGCCGCCCGCGGCGCACGACGACGCCGTGGGCGCGCAGGTGGTGGCGGCACCGCTCGGCGTCGTAGGTGGCGCCGAGTGCGGCGAAGGCGTCGCCGAGCTCGGCGAGTTTCTCCACGGCGCCGCCGCACAGGATGAGCCGTTCCGCGGCCAGGGCGGCGTAGTAGGGCGCGGGCAGCTCTTCGTAACGCCGCCTGGCCTGCTCGAAGTGCGCCCGCGCCGCGGCCGGGTCGCCGCCGGCCTGGGCGAGCTGCCCGCCGGCCATCCGTACCGCCGCGGCGGCCAGGGGCGCGTGCCGTCCGGCGAGCCCGCGTTCGAGCTCCGCGAGGAGGGTGCTCGCCTCCTCCGCCCGCCCGCTCTCCACCAGGACGTCGACCGCCACCGGGACCAGCTCGCCCGTCCAGGCCCACACGCCCTTGGTCCGCGCGACGCGCAGCCCGCGGTCGACGTCGGTGCCGGCCAGCTCCCGCTCGCCCCTGGCCAGGCGCGCCTTGGCGCGCGCGGCGAACGCGCTGAGCACGACGGGGATGATGGACTCCTGGGGTACCGCGATGCCGGTGCCGGCCAGCCAGCCCTCCGCCTGCTCCCACTCGCCCCGGGCGCTCGCCAGCCACCCGAGCACCAGCGAGAGCTCGCTGGCGACCGGCAGCAGGTCGCGGTACTCCTCCAGCAGCCGCAGCGTGCGCTCGTCCAAGCCCTCCCAGCGGCCGAGCATCCAGTCCAGCCGGGCCTGCGTGGCCTGCCCGGTGCTGGTCACGAACGTGGCGCCGACCTGCGCGGCCAGGTGCAGCCCGTCGCGCAGCAGGTGCCCGGCCCGCTCGTAGCGGCCGGTGCAGACGCAGGAGTCGGCGAGGTTGCAGCGCAGGCGGGCCAGGTGCCGCTGGGCGCCGAGCCCGGAGGCCCGCTCCGGCACCCGCGGCGTGCCCGGGTCGCCGACGGTCACCAGGGACGGCAGGTAGTTGGCCAGGAGCGACATGCGCAGCTCGCCCTCGGGGACGCTCTTCAGCGCCACCTTCAGCCGCCGCGTCCAGGGGTGGAGCCGGGCCAGCGGCGTGGTGCCGAGGTAGGGCAGGGCGAGCGAGGCGATCCCTCTGGCGACCAGGTCGGGCCGGTCCTCCAGCTCGTCCACCGCCTTGGCGATCGCCGCGCGGCCCTCGTCCAGCCCTTCGGCCTGGCGGATCAGCATCCAGCCGAGGAACAGCCGCACCTCCCCCCTGGCCGCGGCCGACAGGCGCGGGTCGTCCAGGAGCCGTTGGAGCGTGGTGGACGGGTCGCGCTGGTCCAGGCCGGTGTGGGCGATCTCGCCGAGCTTGATGGCCAGCCGGTCGACGTCTCCGGCGGGCAGTCCCGGGTCGTTGAGCAGGCGCTGGAGCAGGTGGGTGGCGGTGGCGATGTCCCCGACCCGGACGGCGGCGTCGGCCGCGGCCTCGCCGTAGCGCTGGGCGTCCTCGGCCAGGCCCGCGTGGCGGCTGTGGTCGGCCAGGCGGACCAGCGGCGGCGGGTCGAGGCGGCGCAGGACGTCGATCACCCGCAGGTGCAGGCGGCGGCGCTCGTATCCGGCCATGGTCGCGTAGACGGCCTGGCGGGCCAGGGCGTGGCGGTAGCCGTACACGCACTCGTCGATCTCGTGCAGGACGCCGCGGTCGAGTGCGGCGCCGAGCGCGGTCCGGCAGCGCTGGTCGTCGAGGCCGGACACCTCGCGCAGGTGCTCCAGCGTCGCGGGTGTGCCCAGGACCGCCACCGCCTGCGCCAGCGCGATGGCGTCGCCGGACAGGCTCGCCAGCCGTTCGGCCATGGCCTCGCGCAGCAGGACGGGGACCTCGGCGTTGTCCAGCAGGCGGCGGGCGGCCGCGCCGTCCAGGGGGACGCCGCCCGCCGAGGAGCGCACCGCGCGCAGGGTCTCCTCGATGACGAACGGCAGGCCGGCCGTGCGCTCGTACAGGCGCGTGGCGAAGTCCAGGGGGACGGAGCCGCCGAGGATGCAGGAGGCCAGCGTGCGGACGTGGCCCAGGGTGAGGGGGCGCAGCCGTACCACGATGCTGCCGGCGCGCGGCGGCGGGCGGTAGGCGCGGCCCAGCGGCACGCCGCCCGCGACCTCCTCGCGCCGGTAGCTCAGCACGACGGCCAGGTTGGCCGGCGGGTTCGACAGCAGGAACGACAGCAGGTTGCGGGTGCCTTCGTCGCTCCAGTGCAGGTCCTCGATCAGCAGCAGCGCCGGTCCCGCGGCGCCGAGCACCTCGCGGACCGCGCGGAACAGCCGGTGGCGCTCGGCCTGGGGGTCGCCGGTGGGGGCCGGGGACTGCGGCAGGTGCTCCGACAACTCGGGCAGCAGGTCGCGCAGCATGCCGGTGACGGGGCTGAGACGGGCGCGCTGGAAGGGGTGGGTGAAGCCGCGCAGGCCGTCCACGGCCTCCAGCACGGGACCGAACGGGAACGGCTCGCGCAGCGGCTGGCAGTAGCCTGTCAGGATCCGTAAGCTCGCCAGGTCCGGCTGGGCGATCAGCTCCCCCGCCAGGCGGCTCTTGCCGACCCCCGCCTCGCCCTCGATCATCGCCACCGCGGGCCGGGCCGACAGGACAGCGAGCAGGTCGCCCAGCTCCTGCTCCCGTCCGACGAGCACGGGCGACCTCGTCCGTATCCGCGTCACCGCCGACTGTCCCAAGGCTGCGGTCATGTCGTGTCCCGTTCACGTGCTCGGTTGGACAACGCCGGATAACAGGCCGTGAAATGCCGAGTTTAGGGGTTGGTGCCCGCCTGGGGAATGGTGCGTCGCGTACCCCTACCGACCCTTCTACGCATTCAGGCCCGGACGCCGAAGAGCTCCTCCTCCACGTGGTCGAGTGCCAGCCGTACGGCGCCCAGGGCGACGGACTCGGTGCCCAGCGTCGAGGCCTCCACCCGCACCGGGAACAGGCAGATCTCGGACAGTGCCGCACGCAGAGGCGCCGCCAGCAACTCGCCCGCGCCCGACATGCCCCCGCCCACCACCACCAGTTCGGGATCGACGGTGAGCACCGCGGCGCCGATCCCCTTGGCCAGGTCCTGGGCGAAGGCGCGGACGATCGTCGCGGCCTCCTCGTCACCCTGGCGGACGGCCTCGAAGACCCGTTCGGCGGCGCTCCTGGCGGAGCCTTCGCGGTCGGGGTCGTGGCCGGCGTAGGCCAGGAAACGGTCGAGCGCGGTGTACCAGCCGAAGGCGCGCATCACCCCGATCTCGCCGGCCGCGCCGTTGCGGCCCTGGTGCAGTTTGCCGCCGATGAGCAGGCCGGCGGCGATGCTCCTGCCGACCAGGATGCACAGCACGTCGTCGGTCCCCGCCGCCGCTCCGCGCCAGCGTTCGGCGACGGCCGCCAGGTTGGTGTCGTTGCCCACCAGGACGGGGCCGCCGGCCAGACCGTCCAGGGCGGAGCGCAGGTCCATGCCCGTCCACGCGGGCAGCCGGTCGCTGAGCACGACCTTGCCCACCGCGGGATCGACGACACCGGTCGTACCGACGCCGAGCGCGCGCACGGACGAGACGCCCGCCGACCGCAGGGATCTGCGCACCACCGCCTTGGCCGCGGCGATCCTGGCGGCGGGGTCGGTGGCGGGGGTGACGGCCGATCGGCGGGTGTCGACGATCGTGCCCTTGAGGTCGGCGGTGACGGCCAGCACCTTGTGCGGGCCGATGTCGAGGCCGACCACATGCCCCGCCTCGGCCCTGAAGCGGTAACGCTTGGCGGGACGGCCGACGGCGCGCGGGCCGCCCGGCGGGGGAACCACCTCCTCCACCAGGCCGGGCAGGCCCGCGAGCACGTCTTCCACCGTCGCCCTGGACACCGACGTCATCTTGACGATCTGGGTCAGCGTGAGCTCCTCGGCGCCATGGAGAGCGCGCAACACAGCTGCCGCGTTGAGGCGGCGCAGCAGGGCTGGGTCCTGTCCGGTCAAGGTCACGATTTGATGGTAGGGCATTGTGAATTATTTGAAGACCTACTAAAAATATCCACCATGAAGAAGGCCATGGTCCTCACCGCTGCCGCACTGGCACTCGCCGCGTGTGCCCCAGCGGGCAGTCAACAGCCGGTGCTCAGCGGGAAGAAGGAGGTCACCTTCCTCACGTTCGAGACGCCCAACCTGACCCCGCAGTACTGGGACGCGGCGATCAAGCGGGTCACCGACAAACATCCGGACATCACGGTGAAGAAGCTGGTGGCGCCCAGCGCCGGCGAGCGCAACGCCTACGCCAAGCAGCTCCTGGCCTCCGGGCAGCTGCCCGACGTCATGCAGGCCATCGCGCCGAGCGGGTTCGCCGAGAGTGGCAACCTCTACGCCTGGACCGACGAGGAGCTGAAGAACTACGACTTCCCCAGGTCGAACCCGCTGGGCGGGAAGATCTACCAGCTCCCCTACAACACCCAGCCGACGCCGCTGGTCTACTACAACAAGAAGCTGTTCGCCGACGCCGGCATCAGCGCGCCGCCCAAGACGTACGCCGACCTGCTCGACGTCGCCGGCAAGCTCAAGGACAAGGGCGTCAACCCGTTCGTCGTGGGCGGCGGCGGCAAGGACGCCTTCGCGGCCGGCTACCTCTGGATGGCCCTCGTCGGCTCGGACGTCTATGCCCGGCAGCCCGACTTCCTGCTCAAGCGGCGGGCCGGGCAGGTGCGGTTCGGCGACCCGCTCTTCGTGAAGGCGACGCGGAAGTTCGCCGACCTGGTCAAGCGGGGATACGTGGACAAGGCCGGGCTCAGCCGCGACTATCCCTCGACCGAGAAGGCGTTCCTCGACGGCAAGGGAGCCATGTACCCGATGGGTTCGTGGTTCGCCGCCTCCGCCGAGGCCGGTAAACCCTCCTTCGACGTCGGTGTCTTCGCCTGGCCGACCGACGACGGCAAGGTCGTGGTTCCCGCCTTCACCGGCGGCGGGCCGATCGTGAACGCCAAGTCCAAGAACCTCGACGCGGCCAGGACCTTCGCCCTGGAGTTCAACCAGAACGCCGACAACAACGCGGTGCTGGTCAAGACCGATGCCGCGATCATCGCCATCAAGGGCTACCGGCCGCCGCCGATGGGCCCGGTCTACAACGCCACCCTCGACGTGCTCAAGTCCGCGACCGTCGTCAACGCCTTCACCGTCGAGACGGGCGACGACGCGCTGCTGCCCGGGGTCGGCGACAAGGTCTTCGCCCTCGCCCAGGAGATCATCGCCGGCAAGACCGACGGCGACACGGCGGCCAAGGTCCTGGACGACGAGTGGGCCAAGGCGGGCGGCCAGTAGATGTTCCGCACCGCTCCGGCGGCCGCCCGCAGGGCGGCCGTCCCCTGGGACAGGCTGGCCTACCTGCTGAGCTTCGTCGCCCCGGGGCTGCTGATCTACGCCTGTTTCGTGCTGGCGCCGATCCTGCTCAGCCTCGGGTACAGCCTGACCAACGCCAACCTGTTCACTCCCACGGCCCGTTTCGTCGGCCTGGACAACTACCTGCGGCTGCTGACCGACTCGGGTTTCCTCACCTCGCTCAAGGTCACCACGATCCTCACGCTGATCATCGTGATCGTGCCGAACGTGGCCGGTGTCGGCGTCGCCGTCCTGCTGGACCGCAAGGGCTGGCTCTACAACGCGCTGCGCAGCGTGTTCTTCATCCCCGTGGTGCTCAGCTCGGTGGTGGTCAGCGTCGTCTGGATGGCGATGTTGCAGGACGAGGGCCTGGTCAACCGGCTGCTCGGCACCCGGATCGGCTGGCTGTCGGATCCCGATCTGGCGTTGTACTCGATCGGGATGATCATCAGCTGGCAGATGCTCGGCTTCTGCTCGGTCGTCTACCTGGCCGCGCTGCAGGGCGTGCCGCAGTCCCTGCACGAGGCCGCCTCGATCGACGGGGCGGGTCCGTGGACCCGCTTCCGCAAGGTGACCTGGCCGCTGCTGGCACCCGCGCTGACCACCAACACGGTCATGCTGCTGATCACCGGATTCAAGGCCTACGACCACATCCAGGTACTGACCGCGGGCGGTCCCGGCGTCGGCACCACCGCGACGGTGGCCTTCAACGTGATCCAGGTGGGCTTCACCGCCAACCGCACCGGCGAGTCGTCGGCCATGGCCGTCCTCATGCTGGTGATCATCACGATCGTCTCCGGCGTGGTGTTGCGGGTGCTCAACCGCCGGGAGGTGGACCTGTGATCCGCAAGGTGCTCGCGATCGGCGTGGCCGCCACCTTCTTCCTGCCGCTGTATCTGGTGGTCGCCAACGTGTTCAAGCACGGCCCGGACATCACGGCCGCCCCCGCGGCACTGCCAATCCCGCCCACGCTGGACAACCTCACCCAGGCGCTGACCCGCCCCGACGCCCTCTTCTGGAACGGCCTGATCAACAGCGTCACGGTGACGCTGCTGTCGATCGTGCTGCTGACGGTCGTCTCCGCGATGCTCGGCCACTACGTCTGCCGCACCCGCTCCCGCTTCGCGCGGGTCATGCTGCTGGTCCTGCTGGCCGGGCTGATGATCCCGCCGCAGGTGATCCTGGTGCCGGTGACCCAGGTGCTCAACCTGACCCACCTGATGGGCACGATCAGCGGGCTGGTGCTGTTCAACGTCGGCTACTACGTGCCGTTCGGCGTCTTCGTCTTCTCCGGCTTCATCCGGGCCATCCCGATCGAGCTGGAGCAGGCCGCCGCGATCGACGGCGCGGGCAGGTTCGGCACGTTCTGGCGGGTGGTCTTCCCCCTGCTGCGCCCGGCCACCGCGAGCGTGCTGATCTTCCTGGGCGTGTGGATCTGGAACGACTTCCTCAACCCGCTGATCATCCTCGGCCCGGCCGGTGGCACCACGGTCACCGTGGGCGTCTACCGGGCGCTCGGCCAGTTCCAGCGGGACTACGGCGGCATGTTCGGCCTGATGGTGCTCTCGGCGCTGCCCATCCTCATCTTCTATCTGCTGCTGCAAAAGCACTTCGTCAAGGGACTCACCGGGGGAGCGGTCAAAGGATGATCAACCTGAAGGACCATGCGGGGAAGCCGCTCGACCGGCCCGTCACGCTGGCCGTGGTCGGCGCGGGCGCCCGCGGCGCCGCCTACGCCGAGCTGGCCGCGCGCCATCCGGACAAGGCGCGGGTGATCGCCGTGGCCGAGCCGCGCGCCGCCGTCCGCGATCGATTCCGTGTACGGCACGCGCTCCCGCCCGACCGGATCTTCGACGACTGGCAGGCGATGGCCGCCCTGGGCCGCATCGCCGACGCGGTGATCATCGCCACCCTCGACGCCGACCATCTGGAGCCCACCGAGGTCTTCGCCGGGCAGGGCTACGACATCCTGCTGGAAAAGCCCATCGCCCCGGTCGAGGAGCAGGTCCTCGCGATCGGCGAGGCGGCCGCCAGGACGGGCGCCACGATCGCGGTCTGCCACGTCATGCGCTACACCCCCTACACCAGGACGTTGCGTGAGCTGCTCCCGCTGATCGGCGAGATCGTCAGTGTGGAGCACCTGGAACCGATCGGCTTCTACCACTTCGCGCACTCCTTCGTGCGCGGCAACTGGCGGCGTACCGACGAGACGGCCTTCGCCCTGCTGGCCAAGTCCTGCCACGACATCGACTGGCTGACGGCCGTGGTGGGCCGCAGGGTCACCAGGGTCTCCTCCTTCGGCGGGCTGAAGCACTTCACCGCGGCCAACCGGCCCGCCGGGGCGGCCGACCGGTGCCTGGACTGCCCGCTGCGCGACAGCTGCGCGTACTCGGCGGTCACGCTCTATCGCGACGGGCTGCGGCACGGCGGGACCAAGCAGTACTTCACCCGGGTCATGTCCGGCGGAGTGCTCACCGAGGAGGCCGTCACCCGGGCGCTGGCCGAGGGGCCGTACGGCAGGTGCGTCTATGCCAGCGACAACGACGTCGTCGATCACCAGGTGGTCGGGATGGAGTTCGAGGGCGGCGCCACGGCCTCGTTCACGATGACGGCCTTCACACCCCTGGAGAACCGCCACACCAAGATCTTCGGCACGCTCGGCCAGCTCACCGGCGACGGGCGGTTCATCCACGTCTATGACTTCGCATCCGAGCGGACCACCACCATCGACACCTCGCGCGGCGGATCCAACGCCGCCGAGGGCCACGCGGGCGGCGACGAGTCACTGATCGAATCCTTCGTCACCGCCCTGCACGAGGGCCGTCCCGAACTGATCCTCTCCGGCATCCAGGAGAGCGTCGACAGCCACCGGGTCGTCTTCGCCGCCGAACGTGCCCGCCGTCAAGGGCGGCTCGAACACCTCTGATCCCCCAGCAAGGAGAAGGTTCATGCGTCATTTCGGAAGGCTGGCCACCGCGGTGCTGGCGGCGGGAGCGCTGCCCCTGATCATGGCGGACGCCGCCGCCGCGACCGGCACCGGCCGCGCCGCGCCGGGCATCACCGCCGGCTACCTCAGCATCGAGCTCGACCGCACCGGCACCGTGACCGGCCTGCGGGACACCAGGACCGGCACCGACTACCTGGCGGCGGGCAAGTCCGCCTCCCTGGTCAGCCTGGTGGTCGACGGCAGGCAGGTACGGCCGACCCGGGTTCACCGGCGCGGGCACGACCGGCTGACCTTCAAGGGCGAGGGGTTCACGGTCGAGGTGAAGGTCGTGGCCAAGCCCGGCTACACCACCCTCACGGCGACCGACGTCCGCGCCGACGGAGACGTGCAGACCCTCCTGTGGGGCCCGCTGGCCACCTCCATCACGCGGACCATCGGCGAGACGGTCGGCGTGGTCCGCGACGAGGCCTTCGCCGTGGGCCTGCGGCCGCTGGCCGACCGGACCGAGGGCGCCTGGCCGCAGGAGTACCAGGAGCTCGGCTGGGAGAGCGAGGTCGCCGACAACCCCTCCGGCCTGCAGGTGGCGCCGCACGAGGAGTGGAGCGCGGCGGGCATGACCGGCTGGGGCTCGGTGCTGCGGGCCTTCACCTACGACTACACCAAGGAACGGCAGCGGCATAACCTCGGCGGCTATCCCATTCCGGTCGGCCCGCTGGCCGGCGACGAGGGAAAGGTCACCGGGTCGGAGATCGCGCTGTTCGGAGCGGCCCCGGAGCTCACGCCGACGGTCCTGGCGAACATCGCCAAGGGCGAGGGCCTGCCGTACCCCACGCAGAACGGCCAGTGGCAGAAGACGGCGCAGGCCAGCAGCCAGTCCTTCCTCGTTCTGAGCGACCTGCGGACGCACAACGTCCAGGAGGCGACCACGTACGCCAAGGCGGCCGGGATCGGCTACCTCTACTCGCTGCCCAACGCCGTGGGGCCGTGGAAGACGACCGGGCACTACCAGTTCGACGCGGGCATGGGCGGCGACGACGAGGGCGCGAAGCGGACCGTGGATCTGGCCAAGGCCGAGGGCGTACGGCTCGGCGTCCACACCATCTCCGATTTCATCAGCCTCGACGACCGCTACGTCCGGCCCGCGCCCGCCGACAGCAGGCTCGCCTCCGGCCAGCGTGCCCGGCTGACCCGCCCGCTGACGGCGGCCGACACCACCCTGTACGTCGACTCCGGCGCGCCGTTCGCCCCCGGCCTGCACTTCAAGGCGCTGCGGATCGGCGATGAGCTCCTCACCTACGGCGACGCGCGCCAGGACGGCGACGAGTGGGTCGTGAGCGGCCTGAAGCGGGCGCAGGCCGGCTCGCCGGCCACCTCCCACGCCGCCGGAGACCAGGCCGCCAGGATGATCATGAACTCGTACGCGGGGGCCATCGGCGGCCTCGGCATCATCGACGAGATCGCCACCCGCCTGGCCACGGCCTGGAACACCACCGGCATCATGTCCCACTCCTACGACGGCGTGGAGTCGGCCTCGGAGTCCGGATGGGGCAACTACGGCCAGGCCAGGCTGATCAACGGCAACTTCCGGCAGCTCAAGGCCAAGGACGGCTACATCACCGAGACCAGCCGTATGACCTCCAACACCTGGGACGCCCTCACCCGGGCGAGCTGGGGCGAGGTCGGCGTGACCAGCATGGACCAGGTCTTCGTCAACAACGCCTTCTACCGGGCCAACTTCCTGCCCGGCATGCTCGGCTGGATCAGCCTCAAGGGATCGGAGCCGCTGCTGAGCATCGAGGGCAAGCTGGCCCGCGGCGCCGGGCTGAACGCGGGGGCCGGGTTCCAGAGCTCGCTGTCCAGCCTCCGGTCCGGCGGCGAGAACGCCAAGAAGGTGCTCGACGCGATCAGCCAGTGGGAGACGGCGCGTAACCTCGGCGCCTTCACCGAGGAGCAGAAGACCCGCTTGCGCGACAAGAGCACCAACTGGCACCTCTCGGTCGTCACCGCCGGGCAGAAGTGGTCGCTGCAGGAGCTCGACGCGTCGGGCCGGCCCATCGGATCACCCCAGGAGGTCACCGTGCCGGCCCCGGCGCTGACCACCACCAGCCTGCCCGCCGCCACCCGTCACCGGCTCTACGCGGCACGACTCACCACCAACACCCCGGCCACGATCCGGTACGAGCTCACCGGCGGCGCCCTGCCCAAGGGACTGTCCCTCAACCAGGACACGGGCGGCATCATCGGCACGGCCCGGCACACCGGGAAGGCCACCTTCACCGTCACCGCCCACAGCACGGGCGGGCTTCCCCCCGCGAAGGCCGACTACGAACTGACCGTCCGCCGCTAGAGGGCGTCGTCGCGGGCGCCCCGGAAAGTGCAACAGCGCGGGGCGCAAAGTCCATGGAGTGGCGGGAGCGCATGGGGCACGGTGACTGATCAAGGGCTTCTGTGAGGAGGGAACCCGTGTTACCGTCCCGAACCTGGCGCCTCGGCGCCGCTGTCGCGCTCCTGCTGCCCATGGCATGGGTGGCCGCAGGCGCCGTACCGGCCTCGGCGGCGACCTACACGATCTCGGTGGGAAGCACCGGCACCTGGTCGCATCCGACCGACACGCCGGCCATGCCGTACATCGACAAGAACGGCACGTTCTACTTCCAGCAGTCCGCCGCGCTGTACGGCGCGACGCAGCCGAGATACTGGGACTTCTACACCGGGACCGACTTCGACACCGCGAGCCGGTCCGCGGCCATCAGCAACGCGGTGAACCCGGACAACCCCGCCGACCGGAACAACGACACGACGTGGCGGTGCAACAACAGCCCCACCGGCGTCGAATCCACCCCGGCGCCGCCCGGTTCCGGCTACTCCCAGAAGAACTTCTGCGGGCTGATCGGCCTGTGGGTCGATCCGGACACCGGACACTGGCACGGCCTGGTGCACAACGAGTTCACCCCGCAGCCGTTCGGCGACGGCCTGCACTACGACGCGATCGACTACGCCGTCTCCACCAACCAGGGCAGGACGTGGTCGATCACCGATCACGCGATCACCTCGCCGTTCAGCACCAGGCGCGGTGACACCGCCGCCTTCCCGCAGCAGACCTACCACTACGGCGACGGCGACCAGCGCCTGTACGCCGACACCGCCTCGGGGTACTTCTACGTCTACTACGGATCGCGCCTGGTGAACAAAGGCGGCGGCTGGGTGGCGTTCTACTCCCACGTGGCGCGGGCGCCGATGGCGGCGAAGATGGCTCCCGGCTCGTGGCAGAAGTGGTACGACGGCTCCTGGTCGCAGCCCGGCGTCGGTGGCAGGGAAAGCAACCTGGTGCCCGTCACCGCGGCCAACCCGAACGGTTACACCCCGGCGGACAAGGAGTACGACCCGAACAACACCGGGACCGTCAGCCAGCAGATCGCCGCCGGCAAGACCCCGCCGACCTCGCCGCTGTTCGTCATGAACATCACCTACAACGCCTACCTGGGCCTGTACATGGGCACCCCGCAGGCGGTCGACCAGTCCGGCAACGCGCCGCAGGACATCTACGTCACCGACGACCTGAGCACCGCCAAGTGGTACCTGGCCGGAAACACCGGCGGCTACCGGACCGCCTCCTGGTACCGGTGGTTCCTCGACGGCGCGAACAGGACCGGCGGCACGATCGTCGGCAAGTCCTTCCGGAACTACTGCTCGATCGCCTGCTCGGGCGGCCGCTCCGGCGAGTACGTCAACGTCACCATGACCTCGACCGCGCCGGTGACCTCACCGGTCGATCCGTCCAGGACGTACACCGTCTCCAGCGGCGCCGGACGCGTGCTCGCGCAGGCCGCGAGCGGCACGGGGACCGCCGCCGTCGCCCCCACCGGCTCGGCCCGCGAGGGCTGGCGCTTCACCGCCACCGGGGACGGCTCGTACCGCGTCACCAACGCCGCCACCGGGCAGGCACTCGGCGTCGATTCCACCGCCACCTCCACCCGCGCGTGGGGCACCAAGCCCACCGCGGCGGGCGGCGTCCCCACGGTCGGACAGCAGTGGTTCATCGTCGGCAACGGCTCGTTCCGCCTGGTCAACCGGCACAGCAACCTCGTACTCGGCCTGTCGGCCGACCCCGCCCGCTCGGCCGAGACCACGCCGGTGCGCCACTGGACGAACACGACCGGCAACCCGGTCGGCGGCACCCGCACCGCCGCCGAGCAGACCCTCACCTTCACCGGCACGGACACGCCGCCGGGCAACCTCGACGGCACCCGCACGCTGGTCGCCTCGGGCAAGGCGCTGGACAACCCGAACCACTCCACCAGCGCCGGCACCCAGGTCAACACCTGGACACCGAACGGCGGAGCCAACCAGAACTGGGTCTTCACCGCGCAGCCCGACGGCTCCTACCAGATCGTCAACGGCCACTCGCGGCTGTGCCTGGACGTCAGCGGAGGCTCCGTCAGCGCGGGCGCCAAGGTGATCCAGTGGACCTGCACGGGCGGCGGCAACCAGCGCTGGGTCGTCACCCCGGCTTCCGGCGGCGGCTACACGGTCGCCGCGCGGCACAGCGGGTTGCTGCTCACCACGGCATCGACCGCCGACGGCGCCCCGGTCACGCAGCAGAGCGGCGGCGGCTCGGCGCTGCAGCGCTGGACCATCAGCTAGGCCAGGTCGGCGACAGGCGCAGGCACCAGTCGACGTCCTTGTCGCCGAAGTCGAACTGCGCGAAGTGATCGAAGGCGCCCGCCGGCTCGCGCCCTTGGTGATCGAACCCGGGCCCGCTTGACCGCTCAGCATTACCGCTTTCGATTGGCTTTATCGCGAAATTTCGTGCCTTATCAAGCCTTGACCGCTCTTCTTGATCAAGAAATCATGCTGCGAGTAAGGTCGTTCGTCATCAGATACGGGGGTATTCAATGTCCGGTTTATCCAGAGCGGGCGTCACGGCGGGCCTGATCGTCGCGATGGTCGCGTTACCGGTCGGATCCGCGTCCGCCGATCCCGACGGCACACCGACGCTCACGCTGAACGCGGAATCCCAGCCCAAGCAGGACCGCCCGACACTTGCGGGGATCAAGCAGCAAGCGGCCCAGCGGGGCATCAGCCTTGAGCAGGCCGTGGCCGAGTACATCGCCACGACGGCCAGGACCCAGCGCTCCGCCTGGGCCAACCAGCCCGACGGTCCGGTCAGCATCCCGGACGTCATGATCGACGACATGCACGCCGCCGAGGTCGAGGACCTCGCGCGCATCGCGGCCTCCGAAGGCATCGGCCTGGCCGCGGCGATCGACGCGATAGCCTGGCAGGACGAGTTCGAGAAGGTGGCCGCCGAGCTCGAAACCGCGCTCCCGGGGGAGTTCGCGGGCGCGGTCAAAAACGACGACAGTGCCTGGTTCGCCTTCAAGGGAGACGTACCGGCCAAGGCCATCGAACTCGCCAAGACCCTGCCCGTGCGGGTCGAACTCGCCGGCGGGCGCGGCTTCTCCGAGACGGAACTGGCCGCGGCCTCCGACGCCACGCACCGGGCGGTGCTGGCCAATCCGGTGGTGGCCGACGCGTCCACCTCGTACGACGTCCGTACCGGCGCCATCCAGGTGGAGGCGCAGACCAAGACGCCCGCCAACGCGCAGGACCTCGCGCCCGCGCGGGCGCTGGCGGCCGGGATGCGGGTCGAGGTGACGATCGTCGGCAAGGCGAGCGAACCCGAGGACCAGTACATCCGCGGCGGCGGGACCCTGGGCACCTGCACGTCGGGCTTCAACCTGAAGTACATCACCAGCAACACCAAGCGGCACGGTACGGCGGGCCACTGCGGCCGCAGTACCGCGACCCGTACCTACTCCAACCACAGCGGCGACGGCGGCAGCACCTCCGTCAAGCGGGTGTGGTGGCACGTCGGTGGCTGGGGCGACCTGGCGTACTACACGACGGGCTCCAAGTCGCCGACCCGCACGTTCTACTACGACTGGAACAAGAAGCGTTACGCCGACAACCGCTCGGGCATGCCGTCGGTCGGCACGCGCATCTGCCACTTCGGCAAGAATTCCGGCGCCAGTTGCGCCAAGGTGGCGCGCAGGGACGTCTCCAGCGGCGTCCTGAGGCACATGGTCGTGATGGACAAGAACATCAGCACCGGCGGTGACTCCGGCGGGCCGTGGTACTACGGCGGCACCGCCTACGGCATCCACTTCGGGAAGATCGGCGGAGAGTCCGCCTTCACCCCGGCCTACCTGTACCAGAACCGCAGCTACGACGTCTGGCAACGGTGATCGCGAGCCCGCCGGCCCATCGGCCGGCGGGCCGTCCGGTGAACCACGGAGGCGGCCCGGCCCGTTACCTTCAGGCAAGGCCCACCGCAACCCGCCCTCTTGGAGGACGCACCGTGCGCTCCCTCGCCCTCGTCGCCATCCCCTTCCTGGCGATGGTGCTGGCCGCCTGCTCGGGCAACGGCCCGGTTCCCGCGGCGCAGCCCAGCCCGTTCACAGCCGTGGGCGAGGACCCCGCGATCGTGGTCCACGACCTGCCAGAGGCCCCCGACATGGAGGTGGGAGGCAGGCTCGGTTACGTCGCCGAAGGCCGCTGCCTCACCGTCACCGGCATGCGGGACGGGCGCAGCGTCACCTTCTCCCCCGTGTGGCCGGCCGGCACCCAGCCCCTGGTTCGGGACGGCAGGCGAGGGGTGAACGTGCCCGGCCTCGGACCGCTCCTGGACGGAGACACGGTCAGCGCCGCGGGTGACGAGTGGCCGGGCGACGATCAACGGCTGAAGAATCACCCTCCGTGTGGTGGGGCCGAAAGGTTCATGGTCTTCAACGCGGGCTCGTTCAAAGCCGGTTAGGGACGTCGCCGTCGAATATCTGCAGGTCGACCGTGGTCTGGGAAGGCCTCGTGCACGTGGACTACGCGACCCAGCGGCAGATGCCACGCCGACGTCATCCGCGCCCACGCCGGTGATCAGGTGTTGATCTCCAGGACCCAGGCGGAGACGTGATCGGGTCCGTGGGTGTAGATCAGGCGGAAGGTGTCGGTGCGGAGCTCGAGCGCGTCCGGGATGCCGCCGTACGGCGTCGCGCCGAGCGGTTCCGGGTCCTCGATCAGATCGAGCAGGGTGTCCGCGATGGCCGCACGCAGGCCGAGCGCCGCCTGACGCAGGATGTCGCGGACGGGAAGGTCGACGTGGAGCAGACGTTTCAAGAGCGCTCGCCGGGGGCGGGCAGGCCGAGGTCGGCGTACAGGGCGGCCCTGTCGTCGTATGTCACCATCTCGCGCTCGCCTCGGGCATGCGCGGCGATCGCCTCGGCAACGCGGCCGGCCTCCAGCTCCCGGCGGGCGCGCAGCAGTTCCTCGTAGTCCTCTTCGGAGATCAGGACGGCGCGCTCGGTCGTGGACCGGCGGATGGTGGTGGGCTGGTGACCGTGCACGGCTCGCGCGACGAGCGTGCCGAGCTGGCTCCGGGCTTCGGCGATGCCCAGCGGGTCGGTCGTGGCCATGGTGACTCTCCTGCCTCTACCCGGGCGGCTCCTGCGTTCCACCGTACGGCAAAGGTGTCCATCCTGCACAGCTTGTTCAACATGTACAACTTGTATGGGCTTCAGTCCCTGCCGACGGCGGCCGCCACCTGCAAGGTGCCGTCGCTCAGGTTGCGGGTCCGGAGCAGGCGGACGGGCTCGCCGTCCGAGGGCAGGAGGTTGAGCCGGACCTCGTCCACCAGCCCCTCCTCCAGAAACGCGGCGTACGTCGCGGCGCCGCCCGAAAGGAGCGCCGTGCCGTGCCCGAGGGCTTCGAGGTGGCGCAGCGCCTCGGCCGGGGAAGCGGCCACGTGCGCTCCCTCGGTGTCCTGCCGCCGTCTCGACAGCACGACGATGTCGACACCGGCGAGCTCCGGCGGTGCTGACATGAGCGCAAAAGTCCCCCGGCCCATGATGAGATTGCCCGCCTCGCGGGCGCCGTCCAGGAAGTCCTTGAGGATGGCGGGTGGAATGTGGTGGCCGCCTTCGGCGCGGTGAAGACTTCCGTCGGGGGTGATCGACGCGTAAAGGATCGTCCTCATGAGGGGGACCCTACTCTAGTTGGAGAGAACTTCCAACTATCTGGATCGACCGCCAGGCCAGCTCCGGCAGCACGGCCCGCGCCCAGGCCAGATCACCCTCACCGGTGGCCAGCATCCGCCGGCACGCGTCATGGCTCGGCCCGAGCAGGACCGTCTGCAGCTGCTCCGGCGTCCACTCCGGCAACTCCCCCGGCCCGGCGACCTGCGCCAGCCGCGCCATGACAGGCGCCAGCAGCCGCTGTTTCGCGTCGGCGAGCTCCGCTGCACGATCCGCCGCCAGCTCCAGCGCCATGGCCTGGTACATGAACCGGGCCTCCACCCGGTTCGCCTCCACCCACGCCAGGTGCGCGCCGACGAGGGCGCGCACCGCGTCGCGCGCGGTGGCCGAGGCGAGAACGTCCCTTTCCAGCTGAGCGCCGACCCGCTCGAACGTCCGGATCAGCAGCGACAGCGTCAGCTCGCCGAACCCGCCGAAGAGGTGGTAGACGCTCGACGGGCTCGCCCCGGCGGCGCGGCGGATGTCCTCGATCCCCGTGGCCAGCAGGCCCTGCCGGTCGAAACATTGCAACGCGGCATCCAGAATCTCGTTACGCCGCTGGATCCCATCACGCCTGGCCGCCCTCATCCTGCCGAGGTTACCCCGCAGGCGTGTCACCCCTGTGGCGCCCGAGCCGGCGCACGACCTTCCCGCGTACATGACTCAGCGCGAAGTAGCCGGCCTCGCGCGAGTCGTAGCTGTGCGCCGCGTTGTCTCCCAGCAGAAACACCATTCCCTCGGGTACGGCGTCGCGCCGTTGCGCGATGTGGTCACCCGGAAGTGCCGCGACGCGCTTGATGAGCCAGCAGGGGACGCCGACCGTGTCCTCGTGGTGGCCCTGGCGCCGAGGCATGGGGATCTCCCCGCGGATGACCACCAGATCGCCATTGTTCAGGCTGGCGGGCCTCGCCCTGCGTGCCAGGACGCGCTCTCCGGGGGCCAGCGTGGGCAACATGCTCTCGCCCGAAACGGTCACCAGCGTGAACGTCCGGCGCAGCCACGACACGCCCCCGGCCAGGCACAGGGCGGTGACCAGGATGACGATCACGACTCCGCTTCCGTGTATCCCTGAGACTGCATGCGGAACAGGCGGGCGTAGAGTCCTGCCCGCCTGATGAGTTCGTCGTGGGACCCCGACTCCCGGACACGGCCCTGGTCGATCACGATCAGCCGGTCGGCGTGCCGGACGGCTCCCAGCCGGTGGGAGATCAAAACGCAGCTCTGTCCCGCGCGCCGCCTTCGCAGCGTCTCGTGAACCTCGTACTCGGCCTCGGCGTCCAGGCCGGAACTGGGTTCGTCGAGGATCAGCAGGTCACGGTCATGGCGCAGGCAGGCTCGCGCGAGCGCCATGCGTTGCCACTGGCCTCCGGACAACGAGACGCCCGTGCCGTCCTCGGTGTTCTCCCCCTGGAAGAAGATCCTGGACAACATCGTCTCGTACCCGTGGGGAAGCGCGCGGATGAAGTCATCGGCGCCGGCCAGGCGGGCGGCGTTCACCACGTCGTCGGCGGCACTGCCCACGTCGGCTATCGAGACGTTCTCGGCGGCCGTCAGGTCGTAGCACATGAAGTCCTGGAACACCGCGCCGACGCGTTGGCGGAGCGCGGCGGGGTCGATGTCGCGCAGGTCCACGCCGTCCCAGGTGATGGCGCCTCGGGAGGGGTCGTAGAGCCTGAGGAGGAGCTTGATGATCGTCGACTTGCCCGCGCCGTTCCTGCCGACGATCGCGACGGAATCCCCGGCCGGCACGGTGAACGAGACGCCCTGGAGTACCCACGGCTGATGTTCTGCGTAGCGGAACCAGACGTCCTTGAAATCGATGCCGCCCCGCAGCGGGCGGACCGGTACGGGATCCTCCGGTATCGCCAGATCGCGCCCCGCGTTCAGGACGTCCACGTAGTGGCCGAACAGCAGAATCTGTCCATGGCAGCGGGCCAGATCCCTGACGAGGGCGACAACCGCGGCTTGGACGGCGGCGAGCGCGGCGATGACCAGCGAGACGTCACCGATGCTGATCCGGCCCGCGACGGCCGCGGAAACGGCCCACAAGAGGGCCCCTCCGCTGATCATCCCGGCGAGCCCGCCGATCGTGCACTGAATGAGGAGCTCTCTTCTGTCCACTCTCTCTTTCGCCGCATTGGCCTTGCGGCGCTCGGACAACATCCGGTGGCGCAGGAAGCGTCCGGCCCCGAAGAGCCGGATCTCCTTCGCCGCCTGAGCATCGGTGAGCAGCGTGGAGAGAAACAGTTCGCGGCGCTCTGTCGGGCCGATGCGCCAGGCCGTCTCGGCCTGCCATCGGGCGTGGCGAAGTTCGGCGGCGAGCGAGGGCAGGGCCGAGAGGAGAACGACGAGGGGCAGCCATGGCGTCAGCGAGAGCAGGACACCCAGCAGGCTCAGGCCGCTGAGCACCGAGCGCCCCATGCTGACGAAACCGATCACCACCAGTGCCGGAGTGGCGCCGCCGTGCTGCTGGGCCAGGCGCAGGCGGTCGGCGAACGCGGGGTCCTCGAAACGGGAGAGACCCACGAACTCCTCCGTCGCCCGGAACAGCCGATCCTGCGCCACCAGGCCGATCCGCCGTTCGGCCTCTCGCTGAAGGTACTGCCCCAGGTGCGGCAGCGTGGCTCCCAGGATTCCCATGGCGGCGAGGCCCACGATGACGGAGATCAGGTCCCGGAGGGGCCGCCCGGCGGCCGCACCGTCCAGGACCAGCTTCGTGAGCCAGGCGAGCGTCAAGGGGATGACGCCGCCGATCACCGCCAAGAGCCCCAGTCCGAGGGTCAGCCAGCGGGCCGCTCGCCAGGCCATGCCCAGCGAATGCCGTACACCGTGAAAGGCCGCTCTAACGGTCGATCGTCGTGAAGCGTCTGACATGCTCCGGCCTCGTTCCCGCGACGTGCACGATCCCGGCAGAGAAGTCCACAAGGCCTATGGCGGGGTAACCCTGCACGCCGAGCGCGGCCGCGACGGGCCCCGGCACCGCTTCCATGATGATCTGAGCGACCGGCTCCAGCTTTCCGCGTTCCCGGGTGAGCTTCGCGGGGTCGCCGACGAGCAGCGCAAGCGTTCTCTCCCGCCCGGCCCTGAACTCCTTGGTCAGCTCCACGAAGTCGGGAAGCGCGTCCTTACACGCCGGGCAGCCCTGGGTGAAGGCGGCCACGAGGAAGGTGCCCTCCAGTTCGTCGCTGACGATGGCGCCGCCGCCGGCGAGCTCGGCCTTGAACGCTCCGACCTTCCCTCCGGCCGGCTGCATCGAGTCCAGCCTCGGGATTCCCGACAGCTCGTCCAGGCGGCTCGTATGCTCACGCAGCCGGCGGATCACCCCCGCGGTCAGGACGACGTTGAACAGACATAACAGTCCGAGGAGCACCACTACGGCCGTGGTCATGAAGATCCACCTTCGCCTTTCTCATGTGCCGAAGAGAGCGATGACGTCGTCGAGGAGCGCGATCACTATGGCGGCGGCCAGTCCGGCGAGGAGCGACACCATGAGGCCGTTCACCTCGTAGGTGGGGAGGGCTCCCGTGGTCGCCGAAAGGGCCGCGCCACAGAGCGCGATGACGAGCAGCACGAGGTTTCTCGCGATGTGCGGGACGCCCGCGGGCGTGTCCGTGCCGCCGAAGCACAGACAGGGCGCCGGGTTCTTCCCCCGGAGGTTCCAGATCAGGTATCCGGTGAAGACGGCGAGCGTGCCCGCCGCGCACAGGAAGCCGAGGGGAACCGTCCAGGGAATCGCCAGCAGGACGATGATCGCCGCTTCTGACGACAACACCAGCGCGGCGGTGAACCCGGGCAGGCTGGAGCCGAGCGTGTCCTTGAACCGGGTGAAACTCGCGCGGGTCCGCACCTTGGACACCAGCGCGAAGGTGAACGTCAGGCCGATCAGCAGCCTGGCAGCCAGAACGAGATACTCCATGACCTCCCCGTTCGCTAGGTGAGAACCACGTCGCGGTTGGCGTGGAGAAGAACGGCGATCGGGATGGGCAGGACGCCCAGCCATCGTGCGTGCACCGTGTCCCAGACCGGGTCACCGGCCCAGGGCCACGGCCAGGCGGGCCCGGTCAGAAACAGGGTGGCGACGCACAGGGTCAGCGTGAGGGCGCAACCCATGACACCCGCCGTCCAGTCCGATCGCCGTCTGAGCGGCACGGCCGTGGCGGCCAGCGCGGTCAGCACACACATCCCGCCTTCGGCCAGGAAGCCGGGGCCCGGGAACGTCATGGTCGCGGGGAAAGCCGCCCAGGCCCCGGCGAGGATCACCAGCCAGGCCGTCCCGCCGATGACGAACGCGACCCCTGTCCGAATCCACCGCCGCCGCCGGCGTGGCCGGGGGGCGGCGGCGAATGTCGGCTCCATGACATCGATGAGCGCGAAAGCCGCCCCGATGCCGATGATGATCGCCGACACCCGCAGGCAGATGGTCAGATTGGCCATGCGGTTCACGGGGTGCGGGTTCATGGCGGCGACGGTGACGACGATCAGAACGATCGACACCGCCCAGGCGATGACAAGCGGATTCCAGTTCGCCGCCCGGGTGGAGAACTTCAGGGTCGTCGTCAACGGCATGGCGTTCCCCTGACGTTCTCGGCCGGCGGCAACGAATCCAGCCGCAGCAAGCAGGCGGCGGTGGCCATGGAGGTCTCCGGCGACACGAGCGTGCGCCAGTGAGCCCACAGGCGCTCTCGCGAGTCCCGCGCGGCCAGGACGCGGTCCGCGGCGGCCAGTTCCGCCTGGCCGTAGTCGATCAGGCCGAAGTCGGAGGCCCGGTAAGCCATCGGTCTGTTGCTCACGTCATAGAACGTCCGCTCGTACGTTCCCGGTTCGAGCCCCGCCTGCTTGAGCAGCCACAGAGCGACCACCGCTCGTGCCTGGCCGCGCAGGTCGCAGTTGTGGAAGGCGCGGCTGCCTCCGGGCAGCCCGATCACCGTGGCGGCCAGCTGGCCGGCCATCGAACGGGCGAGAGGTGCCTCACCGCCGTTACGGCCCCAGGCCAGCCCTGTCGTGATGTCCGCGGCGCCACCTCTGCTCCGTTGCCCGGCCGATACCTGGACGATCCCCGGCAACCCGCTCCGGCGGTCCGGCGGGATGGCCCGGACGATCGGGTCGATCACGCCCTGCCAGATCGGAATCCAGCCGGCGAAGCGCGCGTAAGCGCAGTACTCCATGCCGTTCAGCCGGCGGCACACCTGACCGGCCTGCGACGCGTCGAGAACCCGCGCCCGCGCTTCCGGCTGGGCCAGCGTCGCCGTTCCGGACGCCACGACCCCCGCCAGCGACACGCCGACGGCCGCCACCGTGACCCGTGACCGTCGATCCCGCACGACTCCCAGCACCGTGATCAGTGCCAGGAGCGCGGTGAGATAGACCAGGTGCCACCCGGACGGCCTGCTGAAGTCTCCGGAGACGCCGGCGATGGGGACCAGCGGCATCAGCCAGTTGCGACCCGTCTGGAAGACGGCCCAGACGTAGACCACCAGGACCGCAGGAGCGGCGATCAGTGAGGGAACCCACCGAGCCACCGCCACGCCCGCGGCGGCCATCAGGACCGCGACCACCACACCCGCCAGGACCTCGTAGGCGTCGAAGCGTCCCGCAGGGACACTCGCGATCAACAGGCTGACGAGGTGAACGGCGCAGGCCAGGGCGGAGACGACCGCGGTCACGACCATGCCCGCCACGAGGATCGCGACGGAACGCGCCGCTCGTCCGCCCGGCACGGTGGAGAGCAGCTCCGCCAGGCCCGGCCGGCTGTCGCGGAGCGCCGCCAGGTTCGTGGCGATGAACGCGCCCGCCCCCACCAGCGTGACCGCGGTCGCGGTCTGCACGGTCTCCACGTGCCAGACCGGCATGGTCCGCCAGGTGCCGAACGTCCGCCAGCTCAGCATCGCCGCCACGGACGTCCACAGGACGGGGCTCCGCAGCAGGAGCTTCGCCTCGAACAGAGCGAGTTGCCGCACGGCGTGGTTCATCCGGAAGCCTCCTCGGGAACGCCGAGAAGAGCGAGGTAGCCGTCTTCGACGGTCGGCTCGGCCGGCTCCGCCCCCGGAGGCGGCGCGCCCAGCGTGCGGTAGCGGCCGTCCGCCGCGCGCCAGCTCGTCCCCGCCCCGCCGAGCGCGGGCTGAGCGGCGAGCCAGACACGGCCGGTCGCCTGCCGCGCCACCTCCTGAGGCGTTCCATCGAAGACGATCTCGCCCCGGCGCATGACCAGGACCCGCTGGCAGAGCGCCGCCACGTCTTCCGTCTGATGGGTCGAGAGCAGCACGATGCGGTCCTCACCCAGCCGGGAGAGCGTTCCGCGGATGCGCATGCGCTGTTCGGGGTCGAGACCGACCATCGGCTCATCCAGGATGAGGAACCGCGGGTCACCGATCAGCGCCAGAGCGATCCCCAAGCGCTGCCGCATCCCGCCCGAGAGCTTTCTGATCTTGGACTTTCGCGCGCCGGTGAGGTCCACTTCTTCCAGCACGCGATCGACCTCTTGGCGGCGGGCCTCGGGCTGGGCGATCTCCTTGAGCAGAGCCATGTACTCGGCCAGGGATTCGACCGCGAAATGGGGATACAAGCCGGCGTCCTGCGGGAGATAGCCGAGCTTGCTCCGTGCGCCGAGCCGTTCCGCAGGATGGGCCAGGTCGAATCCCAGGACGTGAACCCGGCCGGAATCGGGGGCGTGAGTCGAGGCGAGGCATCGCATCAATGTGGCCTTGCCCGCCCCGTTCGGCCCCAGGAGACCCGTCACCCCCGGTCGCAGCTCCAGGCTGAGTCCGTCGAATTCCTGAATCGCCCCGAAATGCTTGCTGATGCCCGACACCGTGACAAGAAGGCTCATTTCCCGGCTCCACCCAGCTGGTCGGCGATAGATTGTCCAGCGGGTGGTTCGCGTTCCCGTTCCGAGCGCGAACCACCCTTGTCACCGACCCCTAGGCTGCGCAGCTACCGCAACCTTCGGCGGTGGAGTCCTGACGGCCGTTCGGGCACCTGTAGTAGTGAATCCACCGGTCAATCCACCATATGCACCCCTCGTTGGTACAAACGGAGTGCGTGTACCGAGCTCCGGGGCACAGCGCCTGAGCCCTCACCTTGGGCACCAGGACTCCCAGCAGACGGTCTCCCAGAGAACTGATCAGGCTGATCACCACGTCTCCTTTCTTCTCGAGACTTCTACGGGATGGAAACAGACTCGTAAAAGTCCTCCGCTGTCATCCGCAACGATAAAGTCGCTTACGGCGCCGGGCGTTGAAGATTCTTGGCCGTTTCGATCACACCTGGGCTGCCGTCGGCGGCTCGCAGAAAGACCGAAACTTGTGTTGGGGTCTGACCCAACTGCTGGCGGAAGGTTCGTGTCATGTGCGCCTGATCGGCGAATCCGAAACGATGGGCGACCGTCCTCAATGGCACTCCGTCGGCGATGGCTTCCGACGCGGCGCGGACCCGTAATTCGTTGCGGTACCTGGCCAGGGTCTGTCCTGTCACCGTGCGGAAGACCTTGCTGAGGTGGAAGGGGGACACTCCGACGTGGCGGCTCAGATCGTCCAGGCTCGCCGTCACCGGCCCGTCGATCAGGGCGGCTCGCACCTGCGCGACCAGCCTGCGATGAATGGTCCACGTAGCGGCCCTGCGCGGACCGACGCCGGGACGGCGACGCACGGCGGAGATCAGCGACAACATGCCGTGCACCCGTTCGGTGACCTCGAACTGATCCGTGCCGGCGTTGCAGGCGGCGACCAGCGCGCGGTGCTGCAGGTCGAGCTGGGACGCGACCGGCAGCACGGCGACCGCGGACCAGTCCAGGCACTCGCCGTACGTGTCCACGCCGAGGTCCACGATGCTGCTCACGTCACAGGTGTCGGCCGGATGGGCGATGTGCGTGTCGTCGCCATCGCGCCAGACGAACCCGACCGTGGGGTCGATGAACTCCTCGCGGCCGTTCCTGCGCAGCAGGAAGCCGCCGGACCTGAGCAGGCAGAGCCCCACCAACGGTCTGGTCGGCCGCGATATCGGATGATAGGCCCGCCGGTCCGAAAGGCAGGTCATTTCCGTGACACGGATGGCCGCGCCTGCGGCCAGTGCCCGCCTTACCACGGGATCGTCGCCTAAATCATCCCGGTGAACCACTGTCGTACGCATGAGCACCTCACTCCCGAATTAGGGTGCTGGGCATCGTCGAATGCGCGATCATCCCGAAACCGGAGCGCCACTGGAATACGGGCGGCAATAATTCTGCTTGTTTCGCTCGTATGGTGCTTGCCGGAGATGACTCCTATCTCGGCCTAGACAATGCCGGATATTTCACCTCCGCGCGAGACCCTGCCGGAGCGCGGCGCGGTGCACGTCCGCCGGATTGCGGCTCAGGTCAGGTCAGGTCCTTCGCCCGCCCTCACCTGAAAGCTCCCCCTCTTACCGACATGCGCCCCGGAGAAGCCGGTGAGGCCGAAGTCGGCGTTCCGGCTCGTGGTCATGCAGTACAGGCCGAGCACGGCTATCGCCGGCATCAATCCCACCTGCCCGGTGAACGGCGCGATGATCAAGGCGACGAGCAAGCCGAGGAGGGTGCCGCTCGCCAGGCAGCCCAGGGCGATGCCCAGGGCGCGCAGTCCCATCGCGATACGCAGGGCCCGTCTCCGTACGGCCCGCGACTCCACCCGGTTCAGAACGTGGGCGATCATCGCCGCGACGAGCCCGCATCCCCAGGCCGCCAGGAGGCACACCCACCACGCGGGGCCGTCCACCCGGTGCGTCAGCACCACGTACGCCGGCCAGACGAGCCCCGCGGTTCCTAGGACCACGATGAAGCCGGTCACCCATCTCGGCCGCTCGTTCACCGTTCACCGTCCGATTCGGAGCCCTCGTACGCCTACGCCGCCAGCGTCTCCCATCCGAGAGGAACCGTCCAGAAGAGACAGGGCCGGTCCCACCGGCATCATGCGCCCTCCCTGATCCGCGCGACGCCGATGAGATCGTCCGGGGTCGCGTCGGGAACCTGGTCGTCGAAACGGGCGAGCACCTTGGTCCTGAGCGCCGCGGCCACCAGCAGCGCGATCAGCAGGCCGAAGACGACGTAGATCAGCGCGACCCCGCGCCCCGGACCCGTGCCGAGCACCGTGCCCACGGTGGATGCCAGCGCGCCGCCCGGGAGCATGAGCGGTTCGAGCGCCCGTTCCGCGAACGGCGTCAGCACGCCCACCCCGAGCGGGATCGTGGACCAGGCGACCATCTGGTTGAGGGCGAACACCCGTCCGTGGTATCGCTGGGGCACCTTCACCTGCACGATGGTCGCGTACACGCCGTTGACCAGGGCCAGCCCGAACGACACTCCGAACGCGCCGATGCCGATCAGCATGAGCGACCGGGTCAGGCCGACGATCACGCAGGACGCCGCGATCACCAGCGTGAGCAGCAGCATGCCGATCATCCGCCGGCGTCGCGGGCCGCCCCACAGGCTCATGCACAGCCCGCCGGCCGCCGCGCCCGCGCCGCCGCACAGCGCCACCGTGCCCACCTCGGGCAGCCCGGCGAAGGCGAGGACGAGCGGCGAGTAGAGCATGAAGACCGGGGACAGCACGATCGCCAGCACCGCGAAGAACGCCACCATCGCCCGGAAGTCCCGGTTGCCGATCGACAGCCGGAAGCCGGCCTTGATCTCGGCGCCGACCGTCTCCCTGCGCTGGTGCGCGAGCGTCGCGGGGAAGCGCATCAGCACCAGAACGGTCGCGGCCACCAGATATCCCACGATGTCGGCGATCAGGATGCCGCCCAGCCCGATCACCGACATCAGTCCCACCGCCATCAGCGGGGCGACGAACTGCGCCACACCCGCCGTCATCTGCGCCACGCCGTTGGCGTGGCCGAGGTAGCGCTTGGGTACGAGCTGGGGAATCGCCGACGCGTACGCTACCCGCTGGAAGGCCAGCGCCACGGACAGAAGCGTGAGCAGCGGATACAAGGTCCAGGTGCCGAGCCCGCCGGTGAACAGCAGGACCGCGGCCGCCGACTGGATGGCGAGCCCGGCCACGCTGGCCGCGAGCATCACCGCCCGCCTGCTCGACCGGTCGACGATGGCGCCGACCAGCGGCGCGGCCAGTACGCCCGGGATCACGGCGAGCACGGTCATCAGCGCCATCTGGGCCAGCTGTCCGGTGGTGAGGTAGATCCAGATGGGGATGGCGAACTCGGTGATCGTCGCACCCGTGATCGTCGCCATCTGCCCGATCGCCACGGCCAGGAACCGCCGCACGCTCGGCTCGGGCCCCCCGGCCGAGGTCCCCATGCCGCCGGGGACGGAAGTGGAGGAGACGCTCCACCCCGTGCCGCCGTCGCCCGGGGCGAGCGGCTCGCGGGACACGATCGCCGCCAGCTCTTCCGCCCGATATTTCAGGAAATAGTGACCGGCTTCCTCGATCACCGCCAGCGTGGTGCGCCCGGACAGGAAGTGCCACTCGCGGTAGCGCTCCTCGTAGTACTCCGTCGTCGGGTCCTGCTCCCCCACGATCGACACGATCGGCGCGCGCAGCGGCGAGCGGGTGTTCGCCTGCAACAGGCCGGTGAAGTACTCCTCGGCCTGCCGCGCGTCGTGCCGCATGTTGCGCACGATGAACGCCCGCTGCTCCTCGTCGAGATCGCCCAGGTCGGCCCCCATCGAGGTCAGCCAGTTGAGCTGTTCGCGGTCGCTGCGCCACCGGCCGTTGCCGGTGACCCTGGCCCACAGGCCCAGCAGCCCGCGCGTCGGCCGGGCGAACGGGAAGATCCCGCCCAGGTACACGGTCTCGATCTCGCGGCCGGCCCGCTCCAGCAGGAGAGCGATTTCCACGGTCAGCGCGCCGCCGACCCCGCAGTGCCCGTACAGCGAAAGCGGCCCGTCCACCTTCTCCAGGATCTCCGCCGCGCACTCGGCCGCCACCTGCTCCAGCGGCCGGGGCTCTTCCTCCAGGCCCAGGTCATGGCCGGGCACGGCCACCGAGTACAGCGCCGTGCCCTGCGGCAACGCGGCGGCCAGGGGTTGGTAGACCACGGCGCTGCCCCCGCCGTACGGGACACAGACGAGGGTGCGCGTGGCGGGCTCGGGCGGGGTGAGCAGATAGAGCAGCCCGCGCCGCGCGGACGGGGCGGCGGCCACGGCGGCCAGCCTCCGCACGGTGGGGTGCTGGAACAGGTCCATCACGCTGACCGGCGCGCACTCCCCGGGCAGGTCGCGGCGGAGCCTGGCGATGACGCGGGTGGCCAGCAGGGAGTGCCCGCCCAGGTCGAAGAAGTCGTCGAGCGCGCCGACCCGGGACAGCCCGAGCACCTCCGCCATGGCCGCCGCGATCGTCTCCTCCACGGGTCCCGAGGGCGGCTCGAACGCCACGCCCTGTTCGGGGCGCTCGCCTTCCGGTTCGGGCAGCGCGGCCCGGTCGACCTTGCCGTGGGACTTCAGCGGCAGCCGGTCCAGCCAGACGTAGCGCGTGGGGATCATGTACTCGGGCAGCGCGGTCGCGAGTTCGCGCCGCAGCTCGCCGACCGGGACGGCCTGGCCGTCGGCCACCAGGTAGGCGACCAGTTCCTTGGACCCGGTCGCGCCGCGGGCGTCGGCTACCGCGTGCGCCACGCCGGGCAGCTTCCGCAGCGCCTCGTCGATCTCGCCCAGTTCGACCCGGTAGCCGCGGATCTTGACCTGCAGATCACGGCGGCCGAGGAACTCCAGGTCGCCGCTGGGCAGCCAGCGGGCCAGATCGCCGGTGCGGTAGAGGCGCTCGCCCCGGACGGTCACGAACGCCTTGGCGGTCAGGTCGGGCCGGCCGAGGTACTCGCGGGCCAGCCGGTCGCCGCCCACGCACAGCTCGCCGGCCACGCCGATCGGCACCGGGCGCATGGCGGCGTCGAGCACGTACACACGGGCGTGGCCCAGGGGGCGGCCGATGGGCGTGACCGGGCCGCGTACCTCGTCATCGGGCCTGACGGTGTAGGTGGTGACGCCCACGGTGGTCTCGGTCGGGCCGTAGTGGTTGACGATCTCGCACCGGCCCAGCGCGGCGAGCTCCTTGGTCTGCTGCCAGCTCGACCCCTCGCCGCCGAAGATGAGGGTACGGCGGGGCAGCAGCCGTTCCGGCGCCACTTCGGCGGCCAGCGCGCCGAAGTGGGAGGGCGTCATCTTGAGATAGTCCAGCCCGTGGCCGGCGAACTCGGTCCCGGAGATCCGCGACGGGTACAGCTCCAGGGTCCCGCCGGTCATGAGCGCCAGGTAGAAGACCGTGATCCCGAAGTCGAACGAGAGCGACTGCAGCAGCCCGAACCGCGCCCCGTCCACGACGCCGAAGCGTTCGCGCACGTCGGACAGGTAGTTGAGGACCTGCTGATGCTGGACGGCCACGCCCTTCGGCCGCCCGGTGGACCCGGAGGTGTAGATGACGTACGCCAGTTCGGCCGATCCGGCCGGCGCCCCGACCGGCCCGGCAACGGCCCGCGGGACGTCGAGCACGGGGCCGTCGAATCCGCCCACCCGGCGGTCGGACACCAGCGCCGCCGCGCCCGAGTCCGCCAGCAGGTACGCCAGCCGGTCAGCGGGCTGTTCGGGATCGACGGGCACGTAGGCGGCGCCCGCCTTGAGCACGCCCAGCACGGCCACGGCCAGCTCAGGCGACTGCTCCAGGCAGATCGCCACCCGGTCCTGCCCGCTCACCCCGCTGTCCTTGAGCATCATGGCGAGCCGGTTGGCCCGGCCGTCCAGCTCGGCGTAGGTCAGCGTGCGCTCGGCCTGGACGATGGCCGGGGACGATGGGCACGTGGCGGCGCTCGCCTCCACCATCTCGTGCAACGTCCGTGCCCGCGGCGGCACCGGCTCGGCCCTGCTCCACGCGTCGAGGAGAGCGCGTTCCTCCGGCCCGGCGAGTTCGAGCTCCGACAGTCGTAACCCGGGGTCGCCGGCCACCTGGCGCAGCAGGTTGACGAAGTGGCCGCAGAAGCGCTCGGCGGTGGTGTGGTCGAAGAGGTCGCTGCTGTAGACGAGGAAGAGCTGTAGCCCGCCGGCGCCGGGCGACGCCTCCAGCGTCAGGTCGAACTTGGCCCGAGCGGTCCCGGGGTCGTAGGGCTCGGCCGTCACGCCGTCGAGTTCGAGCACGCCCGTCTTCTCGGCGCCCATCACGAGCTCGGCCTGGAACAGCGGCGTGCGGCTCAGGTCCCGTCGCACGTCCAGCGCCTCGACCAGCCGGTCGAAGGGCACGTCCGCGGCCATGAACGACTCCATCGCGCTGCCGCGCACCCGGCGCATGAGCTCGCGGAACGTGGGGTCGCCGGACAGATCGGTCCGCACCACGACGGTGTTGAGGAAGAAGCCGATCACCGGCTCCAGCTCCTCGCTGTCGCGGGTGGAGATCGGGGTGCCCACGCACACGTCGTGCCGGCCGCTGTAGAGGGACAACTGCGCCTGGAAGGCGGCCATCAAGGTCATGAAGAGCGTGCACCGCTCCCGCCTGGCCAGCAGCCCGATCCGCTCGCTCAGCTCGGCGGGCAGGGTGGTGACCACGCGGCCGCCCGCCGTGGTCTTGACCAGCGGGCGCGGCCGGTCCGCCGGCAGTTCCAGGTCAGGCGCCCCGGCGAGGCGGGCGACCAGAGCATCGGGCGGCGTGGTGTCCTTCTCCCGCTGCTCGCGCGCGTAGCCGGCGTACTGCAGCGCCGGCGGGTCCAGGGGCTCGCCGTTGTAGCAGCGGCTGATCTCGCCCAGCAGGATGCCCAGCGACCAGCCGTCGGCGGCGATGTGGTGCAGCACGACGACCAGGATGTGCTCACGCGGGCCGAGCCGGATCAGGCAGGCCCGCAGCGGCTGGTCCTCCACGAGGTCGAACGGCCGCCCGGTCCACTCGGTCACCAGGCGCGCGGCCCGTTCCTCCACGCCGGGCCCGTCGAGGACGGTCCTGGTCAGCGTGACGCGCGGACGCGGGTCGACGATCGCGACGGGCCGTCCGTCCTCGTCGGCGTAGCGGGTGCGCAGCACCTCGTGCCTGGCCGCGACCGCGACGAGCGCGCGTTCGAGCGCGTCGGCGTCGACCGTCCCGTGCAGGCGCTCGGTGACGAACATGTTGTACGAGGCGCTGCCCGGGTCGAGCTGGGTCAGGAACCACAACCGCTCCTGCCCGGACGACAGCACGTGAGCGCGGCCCGCGACCGCGTGATCGGCGGTCATGCCGATACCTCCAAGACGCACGAAGACATTGGATGTATAGCGGAAAAGGAAGCATCGCCCGGACGGGGAGCGGCCTTACTGGAAAGAATCTTTCCAATTAAGCTGACGCCAGTTTCGCACGTCCCCTATTGCCGCCGCAAGTCGCCACAATCGTGGGTTTCGGAGCCCTTGCCCTCGCATAAGTTAACAATCTTTACTATTATGACGACCCTTACCCGATGTCGATGCCTGGGTAAATACATCGGATCTCTTGAGGCGTGGTGGTGCTGCCCTTACCTCCTGGGTACCGCCAGCATGATCGTCGCGGGGATGCCCGCTCCCTACGCTCATGGCCAGGGCGAGGACAAGGGGGCAGAGATGGACGTGAAGAACACGCCGGTGGCCGTCGGCCTGGGCGGCGTACGCAAGATCTACGGGCACGGGGACAGCGGGGTGACCGCGCTCGACGGCGTCACCCTGGACTTCCGCAAGGGGACGTTCACCGCGGTGATGGGACCGTCGGGCTCGGGCAAGAGCACGTTGCTGCACTGCGCGGCGGGGCTGGACAGGCCGACGGAGGGATCGGTCACCCTTGACGGCACCGACCTGACCACGCTGTCGGAGCGTGCGCTGACCGGCCTGCGGCGACAGCGGATCGGCTTCGTCTTCCAGGCGTTCAACCTCTTACCGGCGCTGAACGTGACGGAGAACATCACGCTGCCGCTGCGGCTCGCGGGCAGGAAGGCCGACGGGGCGCTGGTCGCCGAGGTGGTACGCCGGGTCGGCCTCGCCGACCGGGTGGGCCACCGGCCCGCGGAACTGTCCGGCGGTCAGCAGCAGCGGGTGGCGATCGCGCGGGCGCTGGTCACCAGGCCCGCGGTGATCTTCGCCGACGAACCGACCGGCGCCCTCGACACCAGGACGGCGCGGGAGGTTCTGGACCTGCTGCGGTCGGCGGTCGACCACAGCGGCCAGAGCATCATCATGGTCACCCACGACCCGGTGGCGGCGGCGTACGCCGACCAGGTCGTGTTCCTGGCCGACGGCAGGCTCGCCGGCTCGCTGGCCAGGCCGTCCGCCGACGCGGTGGCCGACCGGCTCACCCATCTCGGCGCGTGGGCCGCCGGGAACGCCGTGGCCGGGGGACGCTGATGTTCGGGATCGCTCTGCGCTCGCTGCGTCACCGCCGGGGCGCCTTCGCGGGAACGTTCGTCGCCATGTTCTTCGGCGCGGTCATCGTGTTCGCGACCGGGGCGCTGATGGAGACCGGGGTGCGTGCCACGGCGCCGTTGCAGCGCCTGGCCGCCGCCGACATCCACGTCGTCGCCGGGAAGAGCCTGGAGCTGCCGGGCGGTGGCGACGAGGCGGAGACGGCGCTCCTGCCCGAGCGGGTACGGGTCGAGCGCGGGCTCGCCGACCGGATCCGTGAGCTGCCCGGGGTCGGCGCCGCCGTACCGGATGTCAGTATTCCCGTCTCGCTGCGGGGCAGGCAGGTCAGCGGGCACGACTGGGCGACCAGCGTGCTCGCCCCGTACACGCTCGCCGACGGCTCGGCGCCGTCACGGGGACAGATCGTCCTCGGCCGCGGGTACGGCGTGCGGACGGGTGACACGGTGGACCTCGTGGCCCGGGGGGAAGAGGGCCGGTACCGGGTCAGCGGCACGGTCGACGGCGACGGCGTCTACTTCGCCACCGCCGACGTGACGCGGCTGTCGGGCACCGGCGGGGCCGACCTGATCGGCGTCGTCGCGGCCCCGGGCGCCGACGTCGCCGAGCTGTCGCACCGGGTGGCGCAGAAGCTCAAGGGGACGGGCGCGGTCCTGCTGACCGGGAACGAGCGCGGCGTCTCGGAGTTCCCCGAGGTCGCGGCGGCGGGGACCATGCTGGTCATCCTCGCCGGCGTCACCGGCGGGCTCACCATTCCCGTGGCGGTGTTCGTCATCGCCTCCACGCTCGTGCTCTCCATCCAGCAGCGCGAGCGGGAGATGGCTCTCCTGCGCACGATCGGCACCACGCCGGGCCAGCTGCGCGCCATGGTGCTGGGCGAGTCGATGCTGCTGGCCGTCGTCGCGTCGGCGCTGGGATGCCTGCCCGGCGTCCTGCTCGCGAAGTGGCTGCTCAGCCTGATGACCGGCGCCGGAATGGCGCCGCCGCAGCTCATCTACCAGCAGGGCGCGCTGCCGGTCCTCGTCGCGATCGGGGTCGGCCTGATCGGCGCCGCCGGCGCGGCGCTGATCGCCGCGCACCGGGCCGCCCGGATCCGGCCCACCCAGGCGCTGGCGGAGGCGGCGATCCAGCGGCGCTGGCTGACCTGGCCGCGGGCGATCCTGGCGTCGCTGACGTTCGCGGGCGGCATCGTGCTGATGGTCACGACCGTGACCTTGTTCGAGGGGCCGGTCGCGGCGTCCACCGCCGGTCCGACGTCGATGGTCTGGGCGATCGGGCTCGCGCTCGTCGCGCCGGGCGTGACCACCGTGTGCGTACGCCTGCTGCGCGGGCCGTTGGGGCTGGTCACCGGTGAGCCGGGCAGGCTGGCGATGATCAATGCCGGGGCGTACACGGTCAAGGTGGCCGCCGCGGCGACGCCGATCATGCTCGCGACCGGGATCGCCACGGCCAACATCTTCCTGCAGACCACGATGACCGACGCGGCGCGGCAGGCGTACACCGAGAATCTGCGCGCGGACGCCGTGCTGACGGCGACGGCGGGCGGGATCTCACCCGCCGTCGCCGACCGGGTCCGTGCGGTGCCCGGGGTGAGCGCGGTGTCGGAGGTCGTGTCGTCGTCGGTGTTCGTCATGGATCCGGCCGACGGTTCCGACGAGGGCCGGCCGGTCCAGGGTGTCAGCGCGGGCGGGGTGAGCCGGACAGCGGGGTACACGGTGACCGGCGGATCGTTGTCCGCTCTCACCGGCGACACCGTCGCGCTGCCGTCCCCGCTGGCGCGGCGGTGGGGCGTGGGCGTGGGTGACACGGTCAAGCTGCGGCTGGGCGACGGGTTCCCCCTGACGGCGAAGGTGGTCGCGACCGTCTCGGCCCGGCCCGGGTTCGAGACGCTGCTCATGCCGGTGCGGACGCTGGCGCCGCACACGTCCGCGGGGCTGCCGACGCAGCTCCTGGTGCGGTCCGCCGACGTGGGGGCGCTGCGGGACTTCGCGGCCGGCCGTCACGACGTCGTCCTGGGCGACCGTACGGCACAGCTGCGCTCCTTCCAGGACCAGGCGGCGCTCGGGGCGTGGGTGAACTACGCGCTGGTCGGGATGATCGCCGCGTACACCGTGATCGCGGTGGTGAACACCCAGGTCATGGCCACGCTCGCGCGGCGGCGCGAGTTCGGCCTGCAGCGCCTCACCGGCTCGACCCGCGGGCAGGTGCTGCGCATGGTCCTGGTCGAGGGCACGCTGGTGGCGATCATCGGCGTCATCCTGGGCGGCGTCGCCGCCGCCACCACGCTGGTCCCGTTCAGCCTGGTGGTGAAGGGGACGCCGCTGCCGTCCGGCTCGCCTCTGACGTTCCTGTCGATCGTCGCGGCCGCGGCGGCGCTCGCCCTGGTGTCCATGCTCGTCCCCGCCTGGCGGAGCACGCGCCGCCCGCCCATCGAGGCGGTGGCGACCGAGTGAGGTGATCCCCGGGCTTCTCAGCGCAGGCCGAGCGCGGCGCGTTCCAGAGCTCAGGGTCCAGTGGTGGTCGTGGTAGAGCGCCCGGCCTCGCGTGGGACGTCGGGGTTGGAACCTACGTGCGCGTCTTCAGCCTCCTGACGGCAGTACGTGTACTCCCGCCGGCCGATGCCGGGCGATCCGCCGCGCCGCATGATGGGCGGTCTTGACACACTAGCCCGGGGAAATCCATGATCCACCATCGAAGCGAGCCCGCGCGAGCCCGCAAGATCTGGCTGATGCTCGTCGTCGCGGCCGTGGTCGGCGCCGTGCTCGTCAGCCCCTATCTCGGGCTCGACGTCAACGGCAGCCGGCTCGAGGTGACGAGCGGGACGCACTACCACCTGCTCGTCGCCCACATCTTCACCGCGCTGATCGCGCTCGTCCTCGGCCCGCTCCAGTTCGTCCCGGCGATCCGGGCGCGCGGGCGCGTACACCGGATGATCGGCCGTTGTTATCTCCTCGCGGGCGTGCTCCCCTCGGCGCTGACCGCCATACCGGTGGCGTTGCTCTCCGGCCGTCTCATCACCCAGGTCGGCCTGGTCGTCCCCGCCGTCCTGTGGCTCGTCACCGGCGGGCTCGCCGTCCGGGCCGCCCGCGACCGCGACTTCGCCCGCCATCGGAACTGGATGACGCGCAACTACGCGCTCACCTTCCTCGCCGTCACCTCACGCGTCCTGGTGCCGCTGATCCTGCTGGCCCACCTGCCCTTCGGCGGTGCGGCCGACGTCCAGTCCATGATCCCGATCGGGCAGGCGCTCGGGTGGATCGTCAACCTCGTCGTGGCGGAGATCCTCATCAGGAGGTCCCGCACCCGGAGCGTGACCTGATGACGATTCCCCCATGGGTGGCGGGACAGTCGGTGATGTGGCTGCTGGCCCACATCTACCTGTGGGCCCGCCTCGTCCGGGCCACCACGCCGGCCCGCTCCCGCGCTCGCCGCGTGGGCACCGTCCTCGCGGTGGTGCTCGCGACGTTCGTCCCGGCCGCGCTCATCACGCCGTTCTTCCTGGACATCGCCGTGTCCCGCTGGATCGCGTGGCCCACCAACATCTGGTACGGCCTGGCCGTCTACCTGCTGATCCTGCTCATTCTCGCCGAGCCGGTACGGCTGGCCGCGGCGTTGACCCGCAGACGCCGGGCGAAGGCGCGGCTTGAGGCTCCGGACCCGGCACGACGGGCGTTCCTCGCCCGCTCGATCGCGGTGACGGCGGGCGCCGCCGCGACGTCCGTCGTCGGATACGGCATGGTGACCGCCCTGAGCCCGCCCCGCCTCGACCACGTCACCGTACGGCTACGCCGCGGCGGAGCCCAGGCCCAGGGGCTCCGGATCGCGCTGGTCGGCGACATCCACCTGGGGCCGATGCTGGGCAGAGCGCACACGCAGCGCATCGTCGACATGATCAACCGCACGGAGGCCGACCTCGTCGCGATCGTCGGAGATCTCGTCGACGGCACCGTCGAGCAGCTCGCCTCCGCCGCCGCTCCCCTGGGCGATCTGCGCAGCCGGCACGGCACGTTCTTCGTCACCGGCAATCACGAGTATCTCTCCGGCGCGACCGCGTGGATCGAGGAACTGCGGGACCTGGGCGTCCGGCCGTTGCAGAACGAACGCGTGGAGCTGCCCGGCCTCGACCTCGCCGGCGTCAACGACGTGACCGGCGCCCGGCAGGACCACGGACCCGACTACGACCTGGCGCTCGGCGACCGCGACCGGGACCGCCCGGTCATCCTGCTCGCTCACCAGCCGATCCAGGTGAACGAGGCGATGCGGCACGGCGTGGATCTCCAGCTGTCCGGGCACACCCACGGCGGCCAGATGGTGCCGCTGAACCTGATCACCTCCTGGGCACAGCCGACGCTGGCCGGGCACGGGCGCTTCGGCGACACGCAGCTCTACGTGACCAAGGGGGCGGGATTCTGGGGCCCGCCGGTCCGGGTCGGCGCGCCGCCGGACATCACGATCGTGGAACTCGCCATCTGACGGCCGCGGTCAGGCCTGATGGTCCCAGCCGGGGCTGACCAGACCGCTCTCGTAGGCGAAGACCACGAGTTGAGCCCGGTTCCTGAGATCGAGCTTCATCATCGCCCGGCTCACGTGGGTGCGGATCGTGGCGTTGCTGAGGAACAGCGCGCCGGAGATCTGCTCGTTGTCCAGGCCCCGGGCGACCAGGGTCACCACCTGGCGTTCCCGGTCGGTGAGCTCGCCGAAGCTCGCGCGCCGGTCGAGCGGCCTGGCCCGGCGCGCGTACTCGGCGATCAGCCGGCGGGTCACGCCCGGGGACAGGATGGCCTCCCCGGCCGCCACGGTACGCACGGCGTTGATCAGCTCGTCGGGCAGGCCGTGCTTGACCAGGAAACCGGCGGCGCCCGCCCGCAGCGCGTCGAACACGTACTCGTCCATCTCGAAGGTCGTCAGGATGACGACCTTCACCTCGGCGGTGGCGGGCGAGGACAGGATCGCGCGGGTGGCCTCAAGGCCGTCCATTCTCGGCATCCTGATGTCCATCAGCACGACGTCCGGCCGGATCGTCCGCGTCTGCTCGATCGCGGCCAGCCCGTCGCCGGCCTCGCCGACGACCTCCACGTCGTCGGCGCCCGACAGCAGCGCGGCGAAGCCGGCTCGCACGAGGCGCTGATCGTCGGCCAGCAGGACACGGATCATCGGTGCTGCTCCTGGAGGGGAAGGGTGGCCCGTACGGACCAGGCGAACGGTTCGAGCGGGCCGGCGGTCAGCGTGCCGCCGCAGGTCTCCACGCGGGCGCGCATGCCCGGGATGCCGCGCCCGCCGCCGGGCGTACGGGCGGCTTCGGGGGTGGGCGCGGCGTTGTCCACCCCCACGCACAGCCGTTCCTGGCGGTAGTCGATGCGGACCCAGGTCTTGGGGCGCCCGGCGTGCCGGAGCACGTTGGTGAGCGATTCCAGGACCACCCGCCCGGCGACCAGGTCGTGGGCGGCGGGCAGGCTCCGCGGCTCGCCGGTGACGACGACCTCGACGTCGAGCCCGCCGGCACGCGCGGAGCCGAGGAGGCCGTCGAGGTCCGACAGCGAGGGAGAAGGCAACCGCGACGCGGCGTGGCCGGGGTTTCTGAGCGCGTCCAGCAGGACCTGCACGTCGGAGAGCGCGCGCCCGCTCGCCTCCCGCATGACGCGCAGGGCCTCCTCGACGCCGGGCCGCCGCGCGGCGTGCAGATGCAGGCCCGCGGCGGCCTGGACGTTGATCACCGCCAGGTGGTGGCCCACCACGTCGTGCAGTTCGCGGGCCAGGTCCAGGCGATCCTCCGCCGCCTCCCGCCTGAGCTGGTCGGCGTGGGCTTCCAGGCCGGCCGCCCGGCGCCGGCGGCGTTCCTCGGTCAGGGCGTGGCGGTGCCGGATCAGTTCCCCGAAGGCGAGGAGGAACAGCAGCCACGCGGTCAGGGCTCCCATCGCGGTGAGCGACGAGGCGTCCCGGCCGGGCAGCAGGCCGGCCCCGGCGTGCCCGGCCAGTGTGGCGACGACCACGAGATAGGCCGCCCAGCGGGCGCCGTGGACGACGGCGCTGACCAAGGCGACGATCATCGGCCCGTAGACGGGTCCGGGCGGCAGGCCGCCGAGGATGTACGTCCAGGTGACGGCGACGCAGCCGGCCAGTACCAGCCACGGGTCGCGCCTGCGCCACCACAGCAGCACCGGCCCGATCATGAGCAGGAGCACGACGCCGGGCGTCAGCCCGCCCAGGGCATCGTTGTGCGCGGCCACGACGACCACGCCGCCGACGTTGATCGCCGCGGTGACGGCGACCCAGGTTGCGTCGATCGCCCGCTCGGCCGGGGTGGCGAGCCCGAGACGAGGGGCGGTGTCCTCCCCCACGGTGGCGTCCTCCCTGTCAGGTGTCGCTCCGCATTGTTCCGTGGCCGGCCGTCGCGGACGTCCCCCGTGGGGATACATCGCGGGTACGACGCGGCGATGACCCGGCCGCGGGCCGGGTGGTATCCCGGTGGCGCACGATTGCGCATTGTGTGGAGGCGGCCGCGCACCCCAGGGCTGACGATCCGGGCCGGGCGATGGCGACACGATGTCGTCGTCGCCCGATGGATGTCGCGCCCCAAGGAGATGGGCTTGCTTTTGCCCCGTGCACGTGACCGCGCGCCGGCACGACGGGAACCGGCATCGACCCCGCCACCGACCGGCGCGTGACCTTCGGCGGGAAGCGGGCCGTGACGCTCCGGCGGGCGCGCGGCTCACCAGCGATCCCGTCAAGCTGGACGTCGCGCCGGACTCCGATCTCGTGGTCAGCCTCTACCTGCCCGAACGCGCCGAAGTCAGCACCATTCACCGCTACGCGACGCAGGTGAACGCCGTCGCGGCCGTTCCCCTGCGGCTCTTCGCCGCCGTGGACGGACGCCCCGCCGTCAGTCGCTGAACAGCTCCTCCCCGATCCGGTCGCGGCAGACCTCGACCGAGTACGCCATCACCCAGCCCGCGTACGCGTCGCGCAGGATGCGCTGGATGGGGGACGTGCTGAGGAAGCCGGAGCCGCCGCCCGCCTTGAGGGCGAGCTGGGCGGCGTCGATGGCGACCTGGTTGCTCAGCACCTTGGCGCGCAGGGTGGCGGAGTTGAACCCGGGGTCGTTCTGGTCGGCCAGCCACGACATGTGCCGCGCGTACATGCCGGCGGCCTCCACCTGGCTGTGGACCGTGGCCAGGTCGAACCGCAGCCACTGCATCGCCGACAGCGGCTCGCCGGTCGTGGGGATCGTGCGTCCTCGGGCGTGGGCGACCAGCGCCGCGACCGCCGCGTCGGCGATGCCCAGCGACAGGAACGCGATCCCGGACCCGATGTGGTTCGGCCGCGGCCCCGCCGGGGGCGGGCAGCGGCGGTCCTCGCGCAACAGGGTGCCGGAGAACTCGACGAGGCGGCTGCCGTTGGCCCGCATGCCCATGGTGTCGCCGATGGGCAGGTGGCGGATCGACTCGCCCGCCTCCACCCCGAAGAACGTCGGCACCCCGTCGACCAGCACGTTGACGAGGAAGTGGTCGGCGATCTCGCAGCCGGAGGTGAACCGCTTGGATCCCGACAGCCGGAACCCGCCGGGAGCGGGCTGGGCGTGCTGCTGCGGCAGCAGGAACAGGTTGCCGCCCGTCGGCTCCGACAGCGCGTTGGCGAAGCGCCGCCCGGCGATCAGCTCGTCGGCGTAGAAGCGCCCCGCCTCCGGCGCCGACATCTCGGCGAGCCCCACGCCCGCCCCGATGTGCATCACCCAGATGCAGGCGGTGGCCGGGCAGGCCGCGCTGACCAGGCGCACGATCTCGCCGTAGCTCCGGTAGCTCAGCCCCTGCCCGCCGAGCCGCTTGGGCAGCAGCGCCGCGTCGAGGCCGGCGGCGTGCAGCATCTCCAGGTTCTCGCGCGGGACCAGCGTGCTCTCGTCGTAGGCGGCCGCGGTCCTGGCGAACTCCTTGGCGAGCTCGGCCGCGGTCCGCACCCAGTGCTGCTCTTCCGGCGGCGGCGCCAGCGGATGCGCTTCCCTCTTCTGATCCGGCATGACGTGATCTTAGGCGGACGGCGGTAAGCGTATCGATAGCGCTCGGCCCTAGAATCCCGGCCCATGTCCAAGCGAGCGAGATTCCTGCGTACGGTCGTGGCGGCGTCGCTGGCCGCGACGCCTCTGGCCGCCGTCCCGGCCGCGGCGGCCGTGCCGTTGCGTGTCATCACGTGGAACATCTGCGGCGAGGCGGGCAGCCCGCGCGGCGAGAACGGCTACTGCCCCTACCGCGACGACCCGGGCGCCAAGGTCGAACAGATCGCCGGCCTCGTGTCGCGCCATCAGGCCACCGTCGTGCTGCTGCAGGAGGTGTGCGGCCTCGCGCCGGACAGCCATCTCGAACGGCTGAAGGCGGCGCTCGGGCCCGGCTGGTCCTTCGCCCGTGCGAGCGGCGCCCGGCCCGACGGCCGCACCGACTGCCGCGGCGAGCTGTCCGGCGAACTCGGCGTGGGCATCGCGGTGAAGTCGCCCATCACCGGCACCAAGGTCACCCAGACGCTGCCGCCGGATCCCTCCGGCAAGAACAAGCAGACCCTGCCGACCTTGTGCGTACGAGCCGGGAACTGGCCCCGAACCCACATCTGCACCACCCACATCCTGGCCGACCCCAAGGACCTGCGCCGCCCCAAGCAGGTCGCCAACGTCAAGGCGGCGGTGTCGCAGGGCGGGCTGGACGTCGTGCTGGGCGGGGACTTCAACCTGTTCCCCGGCTCGGCGGAGCTGCGGCCCCTGTCGAGCGCGTACGAGGAGTGCGACGCGTCCGGCACCACGAGGAACGAGGTCACCCACCACGCGTGGACGAACGGCAAGCACGTCTACCGCAAGCGCGACCACATCTTCGCGAGCAAGGTGTCAGGCTCAAGACGGTTCACCTCCTGCGACTCCGACCAGTCGCTGATGGACCGGACACCGAACGTCAAGGACGTCTCGCCCAACGGCTACTCCGACCACGCGCCCCTGATCGGCTACCTCAAGGTCTAGCGAGCCCTGTCAATACCTCTCAGGTCAGATCTCGTCTGGACCTGACGCGGACGCGGCCGGCGGGCCCCGGCCGCGATCGTTGGCGTCATGCGACTTCAACGTATGCGGATCTCGGCGCTGATCGTTCTCGCGCTCGTCGCGGCAATCGCGCTCGTGCCGTTCCCCACGCTCCCCTACACCACGGGCTTCGCGCCGCACTGGGTGACCGTCCTGGCCGCCGTGCTGGGCGCGATCTTCGTGATGAAGCCGCACCCGGTGGGGCTGCTGCCCGCCGTTCTGCTGCTGTGGTCGGCGGGCGGCGTCGTGCTGGACGGCTTCCGCGCGTTCTTCGCCGTCACCGGGATTCCGGCGGGAGAGTTCGCGCGTGTGGACTGGCCCGGTATGGCGCTGCGCGGGCTCAGCCTGACGGGTTGCGCGCTGCTGGGTGCGGTGCTGCTGCCGCGCCTCAGGGTCCCGGGCGGGGCGTGGCCCGGCTACGGCGCGTTCGCGATCGGGTTCGTCTATCCCATGGCCAAGCTGTACTGGTCCGCGGGCGGCACGCTGCTCCGTCCCATGGGCTATGACGAGGGCTTCCCGGCCGGCGAGCTGGTCATGCTGCTCATCGGGGCGGTGGGTTCGCTGGCCCTGGTTCAGCGGTGGGGGCGCCGGCTGCCGCGGCGGCTGGTGCTGACGGGCGGCTGGGCGGGCGCTGCTATGTTGACCACCATGGGGGCCATGTCCGTTTTCGGTACGTTGTCGCAGATGCTCGGCCTCACCGAAGGGCCCGTGCCCCTGTCCGACCCGGCCGCAGTGGTGACGGTCGGGCTCGTGTACGGGAGCTGGCTGCTGTTCGGGCTGGCGGTCGGCGCGGCCACGCTGTCCTACCAGCGGGCGACGCCGCGGTGATGCCGCGGCGCGCGGACCTGGCCCTGGCGTTCGTCGCCGGCGTGCCGCTGCTGTCGCTGTCGGTGGTGGTGGCGGTGCTGTCGGTGCCGGGTGTACGCGCGGCCCTGCTCGTGGGCGCCTGCCTGGTGGCGCACGCGGCCCTCGCCTACCGGCGGCGGCTCTGGGCCTTCGTCGTGGTCGCCGCCGCCTTCGCCGTCCAGGTCGCCGTGACCGGGTTGTTCCTCGTGCTGCCGTCCGTGGCCGTCTTCCCGATCGCGATCTACTCCTGCACCGCGTACGGCAGGCGTTTCCCGCCCCTGGCCGCGGGACTGGCCGGGGCCGGGGTGGCGGCCTACCGATTCGCCCACGACCCGTCGGTCACCGCCGCCCACCTGGGGCCCGATCCATGGCTCCTGCTCGGCCTGCTGGCCTCGATGGTGATGGCCTCCTGGGGCTTCGGCCTGTACCGGCGAACCCAGCTCGCCTACGTCGCGCTGCTGGAGGAGCAGGCCGAGGCGTCGGCCGCACGGGCGACGCTGGCCGAGCGGGCGCGGATCGCCCGCGAGATGCACGACGTGATCGCGCACGCCCTGGCCGTGATCGTCGCCCAGGCGAGAGGCGGCCGGTTCGCGCCGGAGCGGGCCACGGACGTGCTGGCCACCGTGGAGGAGACCGGCCGCCGGGCCCTGACGGAGATGCGCGGCCTGGTCGGCGTGCTCCGCACCGACACCGCCCCGCTGGACCCCTCCCCCGGGCTGGCCGCCCTGCCCGCCCTGCTGTCCGCGTCGAGCGCGTCCGGCCCCGTCGAGACGGGTACGGCCGGCTCCATCGGCCCGGCCGCCGAGCTCGCCGCCTACCGGGTGGTCCAGGAGGCGCTCACCAACACGCTCAAGCACGCGGGCCCCGCCGCGACGGCCGCCGTGCACCTGGACTGGACGCCTGACGCCCTGGTCGTCACCGTCACCGACGACGGCACGAGCCGCGGGGCGGCGGACGGCCGGGGGAACGGCCTGGCGGGGATGCGCGAGAGGGTGACGGCCGTGGGCGGCACGCTGGTGGCGGGGCCGCGCGAGGAAGGCGGGTTCGCGGTGGTGGCCCGCCTGCCGTACCGGAAGGAGAGCTTGTGATCCGGGTGTTCGTCGTGGACGACCAGGACCTCGTCAGGACGGGAACGGTCATGGTGCTTCAGGCGCAACCGGACATGGAGGTCGTGGGCGAGGCCCGCGACGGCGCCGACGCGCTGGCCCGGCTGCGCACCGTGCGGGCCGATGTCGTGCTCATGGACGTGCGCATGCCCCGCATGGACGGCGTGGCCGCCACCCGCGAACTGCTCGCCGGCACTCCGGAGGCGCCGAAGGTGATCGTGCTGACCACCTTCGATCTGGACGAGTACGCCTTCGCCGCGCTGCGTGCCGGGGCCTCCGGATTCCTGCTCAAGGACGCGCCCGCCGAGGAGATGCTGGCGCCCGTGCGCACCGTGCACGAGGGCGACGCGGTCATCGCGCCCTCCACCACCCGCCGCCTGCTCGACCACGTGGCTCCCACCCTCCCCGCGCCGGGACCCGACCCGCTGACCGCCCGCGAACGCGAAGTCCTGCGCCACATCGCCAGGGGCCACACGAACGCGGAGATCGCGGGCCTGCTGTTCCTGTCGGAGGGCACGGTGAAGACGCACGTGGGCCGCATCCTGGCCAAACTGGGGCTGCGCGACCGCGTCCAGGCCGTCATCTGGGCCTACGAACACGGCCTGACCCGCCCGCGCTGACGGCAGTCCGGCACCGGCCCGGCACGGCGCGGGTGGTGGCCGCGCTGATCGTCAGTTGCCTTGCGTCGGGGAGCCGGATGGGCAGAACTCCGCCTGCAACACGGTCTTGATCGTGTCGAGCGAGTTGTTCCGGCCGTACCGGTCGATGTTCATGTTGGTGGCGATCATGCGCTTGGCGTCCCTGGTGCCCATCGCGAAGGAGAACCCGCCGGTGATGGCGCCGCCGATGCCCCACACCTTCACACCGCACGACAGGTCCCACGAAAAGACACCGGTGCCGTACGTGGTGGCGGGGATCCACGTGTCCTTCCAGCTGCCGTCCGGCAGCTCGATCCCGGTCTTGACCATGGTGAACATCTCCCGCTGCTGGGCGGGCGGGAGTAGCTTGCCGCGCAGCAGCGCGCCGGCGAATCGGCGCAGATCGCCGAGGGTGGAGACCACACCGCCGGCCGCCCAGCCGGTGGTGGCGCTCTGGTCGGTCACGTCGTAGACCTTGGCGTCGTCTTCCGCGGCGAACAACGTCGAGTAGTGCCGGGGGTGCGAGCCGCGTATCTTCGTCTCCGTGCCGGGCAGGTACGTCCCGGTCAGGCGCAGCGGGCGGACGATCCGCCGCGAGATCTCCTTGGCGAGCGTCCTGCCGGTCACCTTCTCGACGATCATCCCGGCGAGGATGTAGCCGGTGTTGGTGTACACGAAGCCGTCACCGGGCGCCTCGAAGGAGCGCGGATTGCGCAGGCCGATCTTGACGAGCTGCTCGGGCGTGTAGGCGTCGTAGCGGTGCTTGAGCCACGCGGGGCCGGAGAACTTGGCGAACTCCTCCTTGTCGTTGCCGTAGTTGAAGATCCCGCTGGTGTGGTTGAGCAGGTGCCTGATGGTGATCGTGCCGCCGTCGTTGCCGTTGCCCGTGACCAGGCCGGGCAGCCACTTGTCCACGGTGTCGTCGAGGCTCAGCTTCCCCTCTGCCGCCAGTTGCAGGACCACGGTCGCCGTGAACGGCTTGGCGGCGCTGCCGATCCTGAACCGCTCGTGCGGCTGACGCTTGCGGCCGGTGCGGGTGTCGGCCACGCCCGCCGAGCCGAACCACCGCCCGTGACGGTCGCGTACCTCGGCGGTCATTCCGGGCACACCGGCATCGGCCACGGCCCGGTCGAGCGCCTTCTGCACCTGGGTGTGGCCGGGGGCGTCCGCCGCGGCGGGGGCCGCGGTCACCGTCCCCACCAGCATCACCGTGGCCAGGAGAAGCCCTGCCGTTGAGGGGAGAGATGTGGTCATGTCGATTCCTTCCCGGCGGGCGACACAGATCGCCCGGCTCGCGATAGTACTCATTCAGTGCGAGCCAAAAGCTATCTTGCATTCACAGAATCCGCAACATAAATCCTTGATGCATTTGCATTTACGCAGGCCAATAGCGATAAGGCTTGCAATGAATGTGACGATGAACGCAAGGCGAGAAGAAGCCAACTTGCAATGAGATGCCGATGAATGCACGATCAGCCGTCAGCGGGCCCCGGCCGGATGCCGTCGAGCAGGGTGGACAGCACCATCCCGGGGGCGTCTCGGGGTGCGAGCCTGCCGAGTTCGATCGACTCCCACGCGCCGTAGACGGCGCCGTTCAGCGACGAGACGATCCACCAGGCGGCCAGGTCGGAGCGGAGCACCCGCGCCCGCTGGCCGCGTTTCACCAGGTCGATGACGAGGTCGTCGAGCGCGTCGAAGCGGGCGTGGAGGGCGTGCTCCTCGTCGAGGCCGCGTTCGCGATGGATGAACTCCAGTTGCGGGCCGAGCGGGATCAGGGCCGAGAGCAACCGGCGCAGCGCGGCCTCGGCCTCCTCGCCCGGCGCCGCCAGCCCCGCGTTCGCGTAGGCGCGTTCGACCCGGTCGACGGCTTCGGTGGCGACCGCGACGAGCAGCGCCCGCCTGGTGGGGTAGAGGCGGTGCAGGGTCGTCCGGCTCACCCCCGCCGCGGTCGCCACCTCGGCCAGCGACGCCGTGGGGTTGGCCAGCAACGCCTGTGTGGCGATCTCTACGAGCGTTCCCGATGATCCGCGCATGGCCTGCGAGCTTAGCAGCACTGCTCTGTTTGAAACGTTGTTGTTTCAAATGGAGCATGTGAGTACCATGCGCGGCATGGCTCATCCCCTCCCCCGCCGCACCTTGCTCACCGCCCCGATCGGGCTGCTCGGCACGGGTTGCGCCCCTGCCCACGAGAAGCGCTCCGATCGGCTGATCGTGGGGGGCCGGGTGTACACGGTGGACCCGCGGCGTCCGTGGGCGGAGGCGGTGGCGATCTCGGGCGACCGGATCCAGGCCGTCGGCTCCCGCGCCGAACTCGACCCTCTGGTGGGTCCGCGTACCGAGATCATCGACGCCGAGGGCGGGCTGGTGCTGCCCGGGTTCCACGACGTGCACTGCCATCCCATCGAGGGTCTGTCCGGGCAGACGGAGGACGACTGCCTGCTCGACTTCGACGCCGACGCGCGTCGCCTCGTCCAGCAGGTACGCGCCTGCGCCGGCCACGGGCGGCACGGCTGGGTCACCGGCTACGGCTTCGACATCACGCGGCTGCACCCCTCCGAGCGGGCTCCGCGCGACCTGCTGGACGCCGCCGTCCCCGACCGGCCGGCGCTGCTGTACGACCAGAACGGGCACGCGGCCTGGCTCAACAGCCGGGCCCTGACCGCGCTCGGCATCGACCGCGACACCCCCGAGGTCGCCGGCGGCCTCATCCTGCGCGGGCCCGGCGGCGAGCCGAACGGCCTGCTGCTGGACAACGCCATGATGGTCTACTCCAACGAGCTGGTGCGGTCACTCCCCTCCGACGAGTACCCGGTGCTGCTGGCCAGCCAGCGCAAGCTGGCCGAGGCCGGCATCACCTCGGTCGCCGACGCCCGCGTCACCTGGCGGGGCCGCCACCATCAGCTCGACCTGTGGCAGCGGGCAGAGCGCGAGGGCAGGCTCGCCGCGCGCACCACGCTCGGGCTGTGGGCCTACCCGGAGCTGGAGGACGATCTCCAGCTCCCCGCCCTGACCGGCGCCTTCCGGCACCGCCCCGGCGGCATGCTCAGCACCGGCGAGGTCAAGATCTGCGCCGACGGCATCACCAGCAATCTCACCGCCGCCCTGCTGGAGCCGTACCTGATCGACACCCCCGTGCCCGGCGACCGCGGCCTGAACTACTTCGACGCCGACCGGCTGGCCCGCTACGTGACGAGGCTGGAGCGGACGGGCTTCACCGTGCACATCCACGCGATCGGCGACCGCGGCATCCGCGAGGCGCTCGACGCCGTCGAGACGGCCCGCCGGGCGAACGGCGACCTCGGGGCCCGCCACCGGATCACCCACATCGAGTACCCCCACCCCGACGACCTGCCGCGCTTCGCCCGGCTCGGCGTCGTCGCCGACTTCCAGACCTCGGCGCCCGGCATCGACGTGCCCGCCTACCGCCGCGGCGACGAGCCGGTCCTCGGCCGCGAGCGCACCGGGCGGCTCCAGCCCATCCGCGCCCTCATGAACAACGGCGCCACCGTCACGCTGAGCAGCGACTTCAACGTCGGCGCGCTCTCCCCGCTGCCCAACATCGCCGCGTCCCTGCGCATCGGCCCGCACGCCGTACCGAGCCTCGGGCATGCCATCCGCGCCTACACCCTCAACGCCGCCTACGCCCTGCGCCAAGAGCGGTTCACCGGCTCCATCGAGCCGGGCAAGCTCGCCGACCTCGTCATCCTCGACCGTGACCTCTTCGCCCGCCCGGCCGGGGAAATCGAGCAGGCCACCGTTCGCCACACCCTGCTCGGGGGCCGTCACACCTTCGGACCGGCCGGCGAGGGGCACGCGTCCCGGTTCACCGGATAGGACGGCCGCCCACGGGGCGCGGTCAGCGGAAGCGGTCGGCGTTCTCGATGGCCCAGTCGTCGTAGGTGCGCGGCGGGCGTCCGATGAGGTCGCGGACCGAGGGCCGCTGGTCGAGGGTCCACTGGGTCAGTTCGGCCAGTCGCGTGCCGTACTCCTCAAGGGCGTACAGCGTCACGTCGATTCCGCTGTCGGGCCAGCCGTCGCGGTGCCAGCCGGCGCGGCCCTCCTCGGGGGTCACCTCGGCGACGTCGATGGCCCGGCCGATGGCCTTGGCGATGCTGTCCAGCCGTGACCGGGTGCTGAGCGGCACGCCGACCGCCTCGACGACCGTTCCCACATGGGCCCCGGTGCGCAGGACCGCCAGGGCGACGGCGGCGAGATCGTCCTCGTGGATGAACGGGTAGTGGCCCATGCCCAGGAAGGGCTCACGGACGGCCAGTCCGGCGGGGATGGTTCGCGGCCAGTCCGATCCGGTGGCCGGGTAGGTGCCCTCGATCATGGCGCCCATCACGGCCGAGGGACGGATGTGCGTCCATTCCATCCCCGAGCACTCGACGGCCTTTTCGATGGCCAGCCAGAACCAGGTTTCGGGGGGATAGTCGGCTTCGTACTCGGGCCCGTGAGAGGACAGCACCGCGATGCGGCGGACACCGGCGGCGAGCGCCAGGTCAAGCGCGTCCCGCACGGTCGAGGGGTGGGCGCCGGCGAGGAAGACGCCGTCGACGTCGTCGAAGGCGGCGGCGTGTTCGCGCGGCCGGGTGATGGAGCCCTCGACCACCTCGGCCCCGGCCGGCCAGCCGTCCAGGAGACCGCTCTCCGCGAGCACCCGTACCCGGACGCCCGTGGCGAGCAGCTGACGCGCCAGGCTCCTGCCGATGATCCCGGTCGGGCTGCTGCCCGCTTCCCTGCGCGCGGCGACCACGGTCAGCAACACCCGCTCGACTTCACCCATCACAAAATCTCCCAGTCGGCTCGACGGAGATCTTGCGCCATCCCGGGGTCGTTCAACCACCGGGGAAGGGTGCGGATCTGCCCGCAAACTATCACCATCGGCGCCTTGGCCGTCAATCTCCTTGAGCAGGGCATACCGCGTATGCATACTAAGTACTCATGCCAGTCAGACACGGGCTGCTCGCGCTCCTCGGCAGGGGGCCGCGGCACGGCTACCAGCTGCGGGTCGAGTTCGAGGCGTCCACAGGGGCGACCTGGCCGCTCAACATCGGCCAGGTCTACACGACGCTGTCCCGCCTGGAGCGCGACGGCCTGGTCGAGGCGGGCGAGGCGGATGCGCAGGGCCGGGTCGTCTACACGATCACCGCGGCCGGTCAGGAGGAGGTGGCGCGCTGGTTCAGCACCCCCGTCATCCCGTCCGACCGGCCGCGGGACGAGCTGGTCATCAAGCTGGCCGTGGCCGTCGCGGCCAAGCAGGGGGACGTCGCCGAGGTCATCAACACACAGCGGACGGCGACCATGCGCACCCTTCAGCAGCTGACCAGAGCCAAGCGCGCCGCCACGGGCGGCGCGGCCCAGCGGCTCGTGCTCGAATCCATGATCTTCCAGGCTGAGGCCGAGCAACGGTGGCTGGACCACTGCGAGGCCGTTCTCGAGGAGGAAAGATGACGTTTGTACGGCTGGCCGAGGTGGCCAGGGTCCATGGCGAAGGGGCGACGGCCGTACACGCGCTGAAGGGTGTGAGCCTCGCGGTCGACGAGGGAGAGCTCGTCGCGGTCATGGGCCCGTCCGGGTCCGGCAAGTCGACCCTGCTCAACCTCGCGGGCGCGCTGGACCGGCCCTCGTCGGGGACGGTGTACCTCGGCGAGCAGGACCTGTCCGCTGTGCGCGACCTGGCGGCACTGCGGCGCCGCCGCGTCGGCTACGTCTTCCAGGACCTCAACCTGATCACGTCGCTGACCGCGGCGGAGAACGTGATGCTGCCGCGCGAGCTCGACGGCGTGCGCCCTGGCCCGGCCAGGAAGGAGGCCATGGCGGTGCTGGCCGAGATCGGCACGGCGGACGTGGCGGACCGCTTCCCCGAGGAGCTGTCCGGTGGCCAGCGCCAGCGCGTCGCGATCGCCCGCGCGCTGGTGGGTGAGCGGCGGTTGCTGCTGGCCGACGAACCGACCGGCGCGCTCGACACGCCCACCGGCGACGAGATCATGCGGCTCTTACGGGCCCGCTGCGACGCGGGCGCGGCGGTCCTGCTGGTCACCCATGAGCCGCGCTACGCCGCCTGGGCCGATCGGGTGGTGTTCCTGCGCGATGGGATGATCACCGACACCACGGACACGTCGCTGGTGAGTGCCCGATGAGCGCCGGGCTGGTCGCGCTGCGCCTCGCCCGCCGGAACGTGTGGCGTTCCCGGGGCCGGAGCGCGCTCATCATGACGATGATCGGCTTACCCGTCCTGGTGATCGCGGCGGTGCTCACCCTCATCGAGACCGTGACGATCAATCCGCGCGAGGGGCTGGTGGCCGAGCTCGGCGCGGCCGACGCCCGCCTCGTCCAGGCACCGAAGGGCATGGTGCTGCGGCAGCAGCCGGACGGGATGAGCTGGAGCACGGGAGACGACGCGGCGGCCACTCCCGGGCTCAGCTCCGCCGAGGTCGCGGCCCTGCTCGGACCGGACACCCGGCTGCTCCCGTTCAGCGAGGGCGTGCTCCGGCTGGGCGCCGAACGGGTCGACGCGCTGGAGATCGACCTGCGCGACCCCCTCACCAGCGGGATGATGACCCTGAACGAGGGCAGGCTGCCCGCGGCCGCCCACGAGGTCGTGGTGACACCCGCGCTCGGCCTGCGACCCGGCGGCCTCCTGCGGCCACCCGGCACGCCGCCGCTGACGGTGGTGGGCGTGGTCGAGCACCCGCACCGGCCCACGCTCCGCAAGGTCGTGGGCCCGGATCTGCCGCTGGCGTCCATGGATGAACTGTGGACTCCATACGAGTACGGCGCCGGCTGGCTCGCCGACACCGCGAAGCCCGTGTCATGGACCGATGCGCCCGCGCTGAACCAGGCCGGCCTGTACGTCACCGCCCCCGCCATCATCCCCGGCTCCGCGTCCTACTCCCCCGGTGTCCAGTACACGGTCGGACTCGGCGCCATGGTGATCATGGTGGTGCTGGAGACCGTGCTGCTGGCCGGGCCCGCCTTCGCGGTCGGGCTCAGGAGACGGCGTCGGGAACTGGCCGAGATCGCCGCCCAAGGCGGCTCGGCCGGGCACCTGCGGACGATCGTGCTGGCCGACGGGCTGGTCCTCGGCGGCGCGGCCACCATCGTGGGGAGCGTGCTGGGCGTTGGAGCCGGACTGCTCGGCGCCCAGGTCGTGGCGCGCTGGGGCGGGCAGGCCGGCCCGGTCGACGTGCCGTGGGCGCCGGTGCTGGGTGTGGCCGCGCTGGGCCTGTTCGCCGGGATCGTGGCGGCGCTGGTGCCGGCCGTACAGGCGGCTCGTCAGGACCCCGCGAGCGTGCTGGCCGGCCGCGCGCCCGCGGTGGCCGACCGGCGCGGATGGCCTGTGCTGGGGGTCGTTCTGGTGCTGGTCGGGCTGGGGGCGACCGTGGTGGCGCGGCGCCAGCCTGGCCCGGTGTGGGTGTGGGCCGCCGCGGTGCTGGTCATGATCGGCCTGGTGGTGCTGACTCCCTGGCTGGTGCGCTTCACGGGCCGGGTGGCCCCTCGGCTGCGGCTTCCGCTGCGGGTGTCCGTCCGCGACGCGGTCCGCCATCGATCCCGTACGGCGAGCGCCGTGGCGGCCGTCATGGCGGTCACGGCCGCGGTCGTCGCCGTGGGCATCGGCACGCAGAGCGAATTCGTGGACCGGCGCAACGCCTACACCTCGGCGCGACCGACCGGCACGCTGGCGATCTGGGGCGGCACCATGGCCGACGGGACCTGGACCAGGCTTCGCGCGGAAGCGGTCCGGCAGTTGCCGGGCGTGCCGCTGACCGCCGGCTATCAGGCGAACGACGCCCAGGGCCGCCGCTACGCGCTGCGGTACACGGTGCGATGGAACGGCACGCGCACGCGGCGCACGGCGGCCATCGGAGACCAGGCCCTGCTCAGGCTCCTGCAAGGGCGCCACGATCCGCGGGCGGCCGCGGCGCTGGCGAGCGGTAAGGCCGTGGTGTTCGACGCGGCGGCGGTGCGCGACGGCAAGCTGGCGCTACGGGCGGGTTCGACATCGGGTCCCCCGCGCAAACTCGAGGTGCCGGCGGTGCTGGCCACACCCGCCGCCGAGCACCAGGGTGGCGCCCTGCTGCCGCGTGCCCTCGTCGAGCAGGCCGGTTTCACCACGGTGGAGCGCCAGCTCTACGCCATGTACCGGCCGTCGGCCGACTCCACGCTGGGGCGCGATCTCGCCAAGGTGACCCCCCGGGTGACGGTCGCCTCCGAGGACGGCTTCCGCAATGTGCCCTCCCCCAGCTTGTGGGGATGGCTTGCGGGCGCTCTCGTCCTCGTCGTCGGTGGCACGCTGGCCGCCACGCGCCTGGCGGCCGCCGACATGCGGCCAGAACGCTCGACGATGATGGCCATCGGCGCGCCGCCGGGGACGTTGCGGATGGTCGTGGCCGGCCAGGCCCTCTACATCTCCGGGCTGGGCGCGCTGGTGGGGCTGGGCGCGGGAACGGTGACGGGCGTGGCGCTGAGCCGGCCGATGACGACGTACGGCGCCGGAGATCCCGCCACGATCGCCCTGCCGTGGCCGTTCTTGATCGCCGTGGTGGTGGGCCTGCCCGTTCTGGCGACGGCGGCGGCACTGATCACCCGGACCAGACTGCCCCTGGCCCCTCGCATCCCCTGACCCGACCATTCCATGCCGTGCTGGGCCCGCACCCGCCAGACTGGTGGTGGTCACGGTGACCATCAGTTGAGTTTACGATTCGTGTATTGAATATAAGCTCTGACACGACTTGGTGCGATCATGGAGAATGAGACAGGGCGGCGCCGCTACACCTCGCTGCGCCGCGTGACGCAGGCACATCAGACGCGAGCGGAGATCGCCGACGCCGCGCGCAGGCTGTTCCTGTCCCAGGGGTGGGCGACGACCACCGTGCGGGACGTCGCCCGGGAGGCGGGGGTCTCCGTTCCGACCGTGTACGCGGCCTACCAGAACAAGGCGGGGCTGGTCTGGGCGCTGGCCGATGCCGCGGACATGGCCGCGGGGCTGCCCCAGACGCTCGATGAGCTGGAGGCCACCACCGACCCCCGAAAACACCTGGCCACGATGGCCGGCTACGACCGGCGTCTTTTCGAGCGCGCGGGCGATCTGATCGCGCTGATGCGGGACGCGGGCCGTACCGAGCCCGATTTCGCGGACTTTTACCTGCGGGGCCGGCGACAGGTCGGCGAGTACCGCACCCAGGTGTTCTCCTCCTGGCCGGACGGCGCGCTCCGCCCCGGGCTCGACATCCCGACCGCCGTCGACATCTACGCCGCCCTGTGCAACATCGACGTCTACACCACCCTTCACATCGAACGCTCCTGGTCGCCCGACCGGATCGAGAGCTGGTGGGGTGAGGCGCTGGCCCGCGAACTACTGAACCCTTCGGCCGGCACCCCATGAGATCCAACGTCGCGACCCGGCAGGCTCGGCGGGTTCGGTGAATCGCAGCATGTTGCCGGACGGGTCGAGGAAGGCACAGTCCCTGGTCCCGTCGGGCCGGTTGATCGGTTCTTGCATCACTTCGGCGCCCGCGGCCTCGATGTGCGCGAAGGTGGCGTCGCAGTTGTCGGTCGCGAAGGTCAGACCGCCCAGCGATCCTGTGCCGGGTGCCGTGAGGTGGATCCGGATGTGCGGCTGCGCGGGCGGGGTGACGCTCACCCATCGCATCCCCTCGTGCGCGACGTCCTCGCCGGCCGCGAAGCCGAGCACGTCCCGGTAGAAGCCGAGCGCCTCATCGACGTCATGGACGGCTAGAGCACAGGAGGCCAGCCGGAGGTCCGGGCCGGTCACCGCCGCTCCTTGTCGCTCGCGGTGAGGACGACGATGTCGAGGTCGCGCAGCCGTTCCGGATCGGTGTCGATGACGATACGGGTGATCTTCCCGTCGCTGACGGTGAACGCGAACACGGCCTTCGGCCGGCCGAGATGAAACCAGGCCGCCGCCGCGACGCCGTCGACCAGAGCGAGCCGGGCGGCCTCGGCCCGTCCGGCGAAGAAGGTCGCCACCGCGTGGCTGCCGCGGACCTCGCCGACCACGACATCCGGATCGAGGATCTCCAGCAGGGCGGCGAAGTCCCCGTTGCGGGAGGCGGACAGGAAGGCGGCGACGATCTCCCGCTTCGGCGACCGCGCGGCGTCGGAGGCGTCGGCCGCTCCTTGCAACCGGCGCCGGGCGCGGCTGGCGAGCTGCCGGGCCGCCGCCGGGGAGCGTTCGATGATCTCCCCGATCTCGCCGAACGACACCGCGAACACGTCGTGCAGGACGAACGCGAGCCGCTCGGCGGGCGTCAGCGTGTCCAGCACCACCATCAGCGCGGCACCGACCGAGTCCGCCAGCAGCGCCTCCTCCTCCGGGCCGGACGGGCCGGTCGGATGCATGCCCGCGTGCGTACCCGGGGGGAGGCTCGTCCGCGGTGCGGCCGGTTCGGGCGGCAGCACGCCGGCCGGCTCCTCGCGCCGGTTGCGGCGTGCCTCGAGCATGTTCAGGCAGACGCGGGCGGTGATCGTGGTCAGCCAGCCGGCCGGGTTCTCCAGGTCGCCGGTGCCGGCGCGGCTGACCCGCAGCCAGGTTTCCTGAACCGCGTCCTCGGCCTCGCCGGGTGAGCCGAGCATCCGGTAGGCCAGCGCGTGCAGGCGGTCCTTGTGCTCGGTGAACCGCTCGCTCAGCCAGTTCTGCTCGGCCATCTGTCACATTCCTCCGTTTCGCCGGTCATACCTATTGACCGGCGAACGCACGCCGATGTGACGTCCCCGGGCGAGACATAGGGAGATATGCCATGAAAGCGCACGTCAGCTCCATCCTTCTCGGCGTCCGGGATATGGACCGGGCCAAGCGGTTCTACACCGAGGGGCTCGGCTGGAAGATCAAGGACGACTACGGCATCTCGGTGTTCTTCGCATCGGATGGAGCCTCGCCCGTCGGCTTCTACGGCCGCGAAGGCCTGGCCGGCCAGGTGGGCACGAGCGCGGATGGCAGCGGTTTCAGCGGGCTGGTGCTGACCTACGTCGTCCGTAGCGAGGCGCGGGTGGACGAGATCATCGCCGAGGCTCAGAAGGCCGGCGCCACGATACTCAAGCCGGCCGGCGCCCTGCCCTGGGGCGGGTACGGCGGCGTGTTCGCCGACCCGGACGGCTACATCTGGAGCCTGGGCTACAGCGCCCACGGAACGGACCAGCCCTACGCGGAGTAGCCGGCAAGCCCGGGTGTCCCCTCGGAGGTGGGTTCGTTCGTCGAGCCGGGTTCACCGGGCCGAAGGCCGACAGGGTGCGTGCGGCGTTCGTCCCGGTCGGCCGGGTGGAGCTGCTGCGGCGCGGGGCGCTGACGCGGATGCTCAAGATGCCGGTGATCTCCCGGTTGTTCGTGCCGTGGCAGCGCAGGGTGGCGTTCATGAAGGAGATGGACTTCGCCCATCCAGCGCCCGCCTGAAAGGCATGGGCCACGGTGGTGTCCCCGTGGCGGCCGCTCGTTCGTCGCCTGGACAGCGGGAATCCCCGAACGTCGACGACAACAGATGAGACACCTCTATGAACATGTTCCTGTGGATCGTGCAGGCGGTCCTCGCCGCCATGTTCGCCATGTCCGGCCTGGAGAAACTCCTCCGGCTCAAGGACAAGCTGACCGGCAAGTACCCGTGGGCGCGGATGTTCTCCCAGACGGCCGTGCGGGCCATCGGCGTGGCGGAGCTGCTGGGCGCGATCGGGCTGATCGTGCCGGCCGCCGTCGGGATCGCACCCGTCCTGACGCCGATCGCCGCGACCGGGCTGGCGATCATGATGGCCCTGGCCGGGGCCATGCACCTGCGCAGGAAGGAGCCGGCCGGGCTGAGGGCCACGTCCGTCCTGCTCGTGCTCTGCGTGCTCGTCGCCTGGGGGCGGTTCGGCCCCTACGGCTGGTGAACGTGCCCCATAAGGACGGATGGACGAACATGACGCAAACGAACCAGCCGCCGCTGCAGATGCGGCGGAACGGATTGGACCCGGCGGATGAGCTGGCCCGGGCCCGCGACGATGAGGGCGTGGTCCGGGTGGAGACGCCCTGGGGCCTGCCCGGGTACCTGGTCTGCCGCCACGAGGACGTCCGCCGGGTCCTTGCGGATCCGGAGCGGTTCAGCAGCGCCCTGACGCCGCTTCGCGGAGCCGGCGCCCTGGACCCCGGCGAGGTGGCCAGGATGCGCGCCGGGCAACTGATCGGGCTGGACCCGCCGGTCCATACGCGGCTGCGCCGGATGCTCACCCCCGAGTTCACGGTACGGCGGATGCGCCGGCTCGAACCGCGGATCGTCGAGATCGTCCAAGCGGCTCTGGACGATCTGGAGCAGGCGGGCAAGCCGGCCGATCTGGTGGCGCACTTCGCGCTGCCGGTGCCGTCCTTGGTGATCTGCGAGCTGCTGGGCGTGCCGTACGCCGACCGCGCCGCGTTCCAGGATCGTTCCGTGCGCCAGCTGGACACCTCCCTGCCGGCGGAGGAACTGGCCGCGGTGCGGCGGGAGGAGCGCGCTTACCTGGCCGGCCTGGTCGCCCAGGCACAGGCCGATCCGGGCGAGGACATGCTCGGCATGCTGGTACGCGAGCACGGCGACGAGCTCAGCACCGACGAGCTCATCGGCGTCGCCGGGCAGCTGCTGCTGGCCGGGCACGAGACGACCTCGAACATGCTCGGCCTGGGCGCCCTGGCCCTGCTGCGTCATCCGGACCAGGTCGCGATGATCCGTGACGACCCGGCGCGGATCGAGCCCGCCGTCGAGGAGTTGCTGCGGTGGCTGTCCATCTCCCAGTCCCCTCCGCCCCGCACCACGACGACCGAGGTGGAGATCGCCGGGCAGGTCATCCCGGCGGGCGCGCTGGTGATCTGCTCGCTGCCCGCCGCCAACCGCGACCACGCGTTCGTCGCCGAGCCGGACCGGCTCGACGTCACCAGGGAGTCCGCCGGTCATGTCGCGTTCGGCCACGGGGTGCACCACTGTCTCGGCGCGCCGCTGGCGCGCATGGAGATGCGCATCGCCCTGCCCGCCCTGCTGCGGCGCTTCCCCGGCCTCGCTCTCGCCGACCCCTTCGAGCAGACGAGCTTCCGGACCTTCAGCGTCGCGTTCGGCCTGAACGCGCTACGGGTGACCTGGTGAGGAGGTAAGGCCGACGCGACCCGGCCCGAGCCGTCAGCCTCTAGGAGCACGCGCTGGACAAGACCGGCCCATCAGCGGCATTATTTATTTACGGAACCGTCTCGTAAATATATTGGAGGTTCGATGGACGCGGACGTCCTGGTAGTCGGAGCCGGACCGGTGGGGCTCGCGCTGGCGTGCGGGCTGCTCCAGCACGGCGTCTCGGTACGTGTCATCGACAGGGCCGCGCTCCCGGCCACCACCTCCCGGGCGAACTTCGTACACGCGAGAGGCTCGGAAGTGCTGGACCGGCTGGACGCCCTCGACGGCCTGGCGCAGGAGTCGGTACGGGCGATGACGATCACCACCTACGCCGGCGACCGGCCGATGATGCGCATCCGGTTCGGCGACCCCGGGCTGGGCACCGCCGCCCCGCCCATGGTGATCTCCCAGGCGCGGGTCGAGGCGCGGCTGCGTGAACGGCTGGCCGCCCTCGGCGTCCGGCCGGAATGGGGCAACGGCCTGGTCGAGGCCCATCAGGACGGCACCGGCGTCACCGCGATGCTGGCCGACGGCTCCACCGTCCGGGCCGGCTGGATGGTGGGCTGCGACGGCACCGGCAGTGCGGTGCGTAAGCTGGCCGGCATCGGCTTTCCCGGGGTGAAGGTCAGCGAACGGTTCCTGCTCGTCGACGGCCACCTCGACGAGCCGGCGCTGGACCGGTCGGGCACCAGCGGCTGGGTGCACGCCGACGGCATGCTGGGCGCCATGCCGATGCCGGGCGGCCTGTGGCGGCTGATCGCGTACGACGCCGCCTTCCAGGATGACAAGCCCGGCGAGGAGCAGATCGCCGAGCGTATGCGGCGTATCCTCCCCGCGCGGACCGGCCTGTCCGGCCTGAACCTGGGAGAGGTCACCTGGGCGTCGCTGTTCAGCGTGCACCGGCGGCTGGCCGACGCCTACCGCGCCGGACGCGTCCTGCTGGCCGGGGACGCCGCGCACGTGCACGCCCCGTTCGGCGGCCAAGGCATGCTCACCGGGCTCGGTGACGCCGAGAACCTCGCCTGGAAGCTCGCCCTCGTCGTTCAGGGCCGGGCCGGGGACGCCCTGCTGGACACCTACCAGGCCGAACGCCGCCCGCTGGCCACGGCGGTGTTGCGCGGCAGCACCGCCGCCACCAAGGTCAACATCGCGGGCAGCCCGCTCGGCCGGCTGCTGCGCGACCAGGTACTGCTGCGCGTCTTCAACCGGGCGTGGATCCAGCGGTGGACCACCTACACCACCTCCCAGCTGTGGGTGAGCTACCGGCGCGGCCCGCTCGGCGGCAGGCGCGGCGCCAAGCCCCGCCCCGGTGACCGCGTCGGCGATCTGGCGTGCGAGCGTCCCGACGGCGGCCGCACCCGGCTGTACGCCGAGTTGCGAGGCACCTGGGCAGTGCTCGGCGACGGCCCCGGCGCCGAGTCCGCCTTCGAGGCGGCCCGGCGGCGGCTCGGCGACCGCGTCGTCCGGCTCCGCCCCACCGCGCCCGCCGGCGGGCTCGCTCTGCTCATCCGCCCTGACGGCCACCTGGCCTGCAAGGGCGGCTCCACCGAGGTCACCCGCTGGCTGGACGGAGCCCTGGCATGACCGCCACCCGAGGCCGGGGACGTCCGCGCGACCCCGGAACCGACACCGCGATCCTGGCCGTCGCGCTGGAGCTGTTCGTCGAGCGGGGGGTCGAGGGCACCAGCATGGAGCAGGTCGCCAAACGCGCCGGCGTGGGCAAGCTGACCCTCTACCGCCGCTGGAGCAGCAAAGAGGACCTGCTCGCCCAGGCCATCGAGCAGTGGGTACGCGCCGAGGTGATCCCGTCCGCCGCCGACGTCCACGCCCTGCGGCCGCGTGACATCGTCGAGCGCGTGCTGCCCGCGGCGGCCGAGATGGCGGCGAGCGCGGACTTCCGGGCGCTGGTCGCCCGCATCATGGGCTCGGCGGTGAGCCACCCGCGGCTGATGGCCGTCTACTGGGAGCACTACATCCTGCCCCGCCGCGAGCTGGCCGCCGTGATGCTGCGCCGCGCCCAGCAGGACGGCACCGTGGCCGCCGACGCCGACCTGGACGTGCTGATCGACATGATGGCCGGCGCGGTCACCTACCGTGTCCTGCAGCCCACCCCGCCGGACGCCGCCGAGATGCTGCGGTACCTCACCGCGATCTACCGCCAGGCCGGGCTGTACCCGCCCGCGCGGGACGGCTGATCGCCCGGCCGGCGTGGTCAGTCCTCGACGACCTCCAGATGGAGTTCGCGAAGGTGATCGGGATCGGCGATCAGGTTGATCTCGGTGATCCGCCCCGCGGCGATCGTGAAGTCGAACGCCATGCGCGGCTGACCGCCCCCCGACCAGAGGGCCCCGGCGGCCCCGTCGATCAGCGCCAGCCGCGCGCCTTGGGCACGGCCGCGGAAAGTCCCGGCCACCGCCGTGGCGCCGCGGAGCCGTCCGGACGCGCCCGTCAGCACGGCCGTACGATCGGCGTGCAGCACCACGTCCGGATCGAGCAACGCGATCAACGCGCCGAAGTCGCCGCCCCGTGAGGCCGCGAGAAAGGCGGCGACGATCTCCCTCTGCCGCAGCAGGTCGGCTCCGGACGGCGGATCCGCCCCCTGGACCCGCCGCCTGGCCCTGCTGGCGAGCTTCCTGGCCGCGGCCGGAGAGCGCTCCACGATCGGTGCGATCTCCTCGAACGGCACGGCGAAGACGTCATGCAGGACGAAGGCCAGCCGCTCGGCCGGAGCGAGCATGTCCAGCACCACCCGCATCGCCAGGCCGACCGAGTCGGACACCAGCGCGGCCTGCTCCGGCTCGCTCCCGCCGTCACCGGCCGGGTCCGGGGCGACCGCCTCCCACGGGTCCTCGCGCAGGGTGGCGCGCGAGCGCAGCATGTTCAGCGACACGCGGGCGACGACCGTGGTCAGCCATCCCCGCAGGTTCTCCACCTCGCTGGTGTCGGAACGGCTGAGCCGCAGCCACGCCTCCTGGACGGCGTCGTCGGCCTCGCTCGTCGAACCGAGCAGCTGGTTGGCCACCGCCCGCAGGTGGCGGCGATGCTCCTCGAATCGGCCGGCCAGAAACTCGTGGTCACCCATCGGTCACATTCCTTCGTCGGGTCGTGTCATGTCTATGACCCGCCGGCCTTCGCCGATGTGACCGGCACACACGAGGAGTACGTCATGACTCATGGCATCAAGACCGTCATTCACCCGGTCAAGGATCTCACCGCCGCCAAGGCGATGTTCGGCGCGCTGCTGGGCGTCGAGCCGTACATGGACGAGCCGTATTACGTGGGTTTCTCCGTCAACGGCCAGGACATCGGCCTGGACCCGCAGGGCCACAGGAAGGGGATGTCAGGGCCTGTCGCGTACTGGCACGTCGACGACATCGAGGCGAGCCTGCGGGCGCTGCTCGACGCGGGGGCGACGACGTCGCAGGAGGTCAAGGACGTCGGCGGGGGCAAGCTGGTCGCTTCGGTGACCGACGCGGACGGCAACGTCATCGGCCTCATCCAGCCCGCCTGAACCGCCGCCATCCCTTTCGGAGGAAACCATCATGTCCACCCGCGTGTGGCCGCGACGGCTGCTGACGGCCTTCTACTGGTTCGTGGCGTTCACCTTCTTCATGGGCTTCGTCACGAAGTACTGGCCCGGCCCCACGTTCTTCGGGCCGGCGTACTCGGTGAAGTTCGTCGAGTGGGGGTACCCGTCCTGGTTCAGGTTCGTGGTCGGGACCATCGAGGGGGTGTGCGCCGTTCTGCTGGTCATCCCCCGCCGGCGGTTCAGGTTCGTCGGCGCGACGGCCCTGATCCTGGTCCTCACCGCCGCGACCACGACGCACATCGTGGCCGGCAGCGAGCTCTACGAACGTGTCGCCGCGCCCACCAACCTGGTGATCATGTTCGTCTTCGCCCTGCTCAACTGGCCGGCCGACTGGCGGGATCTGCTGCGCGGGGAACGACCGCCCAGCGTGCCCCAGCGTGCGTGACCCGAGGGTCAGGGCCGGAGGCGGTGGAAGAGCTCGGTCCGGTCGTGGTGATAGTCGAGGTCCTCCTGGTCGTGCGTGACGCCGCGGGCGACGGACTGCTCGAAGTAGGCGGCCTCCCTGCGCAGCTTGTGCCTGATCAGCTGGGCCAGCGCCTCGTCGCCGAGGTCTCCGGCCGTTCCGCCCTCGTCCAGGTACGCGTCGACGAACCGGCGTACCAGGGGAAGCTCGTCTTCTCCCCATTCGGTCGCGGCGGCGGCCAGCTCGTACTCCGGAGCGCCCACGAAGGACTCGTCCCAGTCCAGGACCGCCGTGAGCACGTCTCCATGGGCCAGCGTGTTGCCCGCGTAGTAGTCGCCGTGCAAGGGATGACGGCTCGCGTGCGTACGGTGGAACTCGGTGAGCCAGCGATCCAGATCGGGGTCGTCGAGGCCGCCGTGCCCTCCGGGGCCGTCCTCGGCGCCGAACAGCCCGTACTCCGCGAAGGACCGGACGGGGCGGGGCCCCGGGCGGGCCGTGGACAGGGCGTTGTGCAGGCGGGCCAGCAGACGGGCCGCCTGGTCGGCCTGCTCCGACTCCTGCGGCCAGCTCCCCTGGACAAGCGGCCACAGCGACACCGGCCGTCCTTCCACCCGCGTGACCGTCGCGCCGTCGAACGTGGTCAGCGGTGCGACGGCCTCGGGCATCCGGGTGGCGGCGTGCCGGGCGACCGCGTGACACCACTCCGTCTCCTCGCTGCCGCGCCACTCGGGACCGACGCGTACCACATGGTCCCCGAGCCGGTACGCGGCCGACTCCTCCCCACCGTGCAGCCGCACCGCCTCCGCATGTCCGTCAACACCCCACTGCTCCTTGACGGCTCGCCGGACGGTATCGGTCAAAGGGATCACCGCGTAGATCATGTGCCTACTCTACGAACCCCGTGCCTACCACTCGACCAGGAGCCGACCCACGCCGTAGACCACCCGGTCCGTCCGCGTCGGCACCTCCTCGGGGAGCACCGCCAGCCTCAGGGCCGGGAAGCGCCGCAGCAGCGCGGGACAGGCGATGCGCGTCTCCACCCGGGCGAGGTGGCGGCGCGTCCGCCGCGACAAGGGAGAGAGATCCGGATCGGCGAACCGTACGGGATCACGGTTGACGGCAGGCAGGTACGCCGCGACCGATTCGTTCGCGGTGGTCTCGTGTCCGGCGAGGGCGAGCGTGTAGCCGTTGAGCGCCCATAACGCCTGGCCCAGTGAGGCGCCGAGGCTGGCCCGCAGGCCGGGGATCGCGATGTTGACGATGGTGGTGTCCAGCATCGTCATGAAGAAGGCCAGGCAGACGGTGGCGAGTACGCCTCTTCTCGGTCACCGCCGATCACCCAGGAGACCAGGCACGGTCGCCGCCAGGCCTGACAACTGTTCCAGCCTCCGCGATGTCTCCTCGTCGCCGGGGGTCATCACCATCAGCCGGTGGCCCGTCTCCGTGACGTCGGTGGAAACGAAGTTCAGCTGGAGAAGCCCCACCAGCGGACTCTCAAGGCGTTTCACCTCGTAGTGCTGGAGGAGCACGTCGTGGCGGCTCCACAGCCGCGCGAACTCGTCCGACCGCTCCAGCAACCGCCCGACCACGCTCGAGGCATCCGCTCCCGCCGTCCCGGCACTCGCCGCGGCGCGCATCCTCGCCACCATCCTGGTCGCGACGATGTCGTCGTCGACGTACCGGCTGCGCCAGTCGGGGTCGGTGAAGAACTGCACGGCGCAGTTCCGTTCAGTGGACGGGATCAGGTCCATGTCGGTGAAGAGGTGCCGGTACGCGCGGTTGTACGCCACCACGTCGAACAGCCGCGTTTGCAGGCACGCGGGATAGGGATCCAGCTTGTCCAGCACCGGCTGGAAGGCGGCCAGCAGAGCCGGGTCGCATCCGGCCGGGTCCGTGGCCGGTGTCCGTACGCCGGCAAGCCTCCGCAAATGCCGCGTTTCCGCCTCGTCCAGCCGCAACGCCCGGCCGACCGCCTTGAGCACCTGCGTGCTGACGTTGATCGGCCGCCCCTGCTCCAGCCAGGTGTACCACGTGACCCCCACCCCTGCGAGCACCGCGACCTCCTCGCGCCGCAGCCCCGGCGTGCGACGCCGCCCGGTGGCCGGAAGTCCTACCCTGCCGGGACTCAGCCGCTCGCGCCGGGTGCGGAGGAAATCGCCGAGCTCACGCCGGGCGCTCGGGGAGATCGTGTCGGTCATGACTCCATACTGCTGCACCCACGGTCGCCCATCCAGGTTCGGCTGATACCCCCATAACCAGGCTTCTGGTACCCGGATCAGCGACCACGCAGCATCGACCCGTGACCACAACCTCGACACCAACGACCCGATCCCGGCCACGGACGCTCGGGCTTCCCGGGCTCCTCGCCACCCTCTCCGCTCTGCTCCTCTCGGTGGTCAGCTTCGCCGCCGCGGGCATCGCCGTACCCGATATCGGAGCGTCACTGCACGCCTCCCCTGCCGAGCAATCGCTCGTGGTCTCGGCGTACTCGCTCGGCTTCGCGGTGCCGATGGTCCTCGGCGGGCGCCTCGGTGACCTGTACGGGCGCCGCCGCCTGTTCCTTCTCGGCATGGCCGGTTTCACCTTCTTCTCGCTGATGGCGGCCCTCTCCCCCACCGTCATCGTCCTGATCGCCGCGCGCGCCCTCACCGGCGTCTCAGCGGCGGCGATGGTTCCCCAGGTGCTCGCGACGATCACCGCGTCGACGCAGGGCCGCGAACGCGCCAGGGCGGTCGCGTTGTTCGGAGCCACCGCGGGAGGCGCGACGGCGATCGGGCAGATCCTCGGCGGAGTGCTGCTCTTCGGCTCCGGCTGGCGCATGGTCTTCGCGGTGAGTGTCGTCATGGGCGTCCTCGCGTTTCTCGCCGCCCTGCGCTGGGTGCCGGCCACCAGCTCTCCCGGCCACCACTCGCTCGACCTGATCGGCACCGTGCTGCTGGGCTCCGCCCTCGTCTCGTTGCTCGTCCCGCTGTCCCAGGGCGCCGCGCTCGGCTGGCCCGCCTGGTGCTGGGGGCTGCTCGCCGCCGTCCCCGTCCTGTTCGCGGCGTTCTGGAGCCGGCAGCTACGGCTGCACCGCGCCGACCGCGTCCCGCTGGTCCCGCCACCCCTGTTCCGCCTGGGTTCCTACCGCGTCGGACTCGTGATGGCCCTCATGCTCCAGTCGGCTTTCGGCGCGTTCACCTTCCTCTACGCCGTCACCACACAGACCGGGCTGGGCTGGACCCCGATGCACGCCGCTCTCGTGCTGCTTCCGTACGCCCTGTGCTTCTTCGCCGTCTCCGTCTGGTCCGGGAAGCTCGCCCCGCGCTTCGGGTTCCGCCGGCTGCTGATCATCGGCGGCGTCATCCAGGCGGCGCTGCTTGCGGTCACCGCGGCTTCCGTGTTCCTGCAGGGCACCGGCCTGAACTCCTGGACTCTCGCCGCGTCCCTGGTCGGCGTCGGCATCGGGCAGGCGTTCATGTTCGGCCCCCTCGTCGGCGCGATGATCGCCGACGTCCCGCCTGCTTCCGCCGGGGCGGCGTCGGGAGCGCTCCAGACGACACAGCAAGCCGCGATGGGCCTCGGCGTCGCCGTGGCCGGCGGGCTACTCGCCGCGGCTACTGCCGGATCAGCGGCACCCGCCGGTGCCACCTACACCATCGCACTCGCCGTGTGCATGATCGTGCAAGCCGCCTTCGCCGTCGCCTTCGCACTCTGCGCCCTCGCCCTCCCCCGCCGCTGACCCCCCGGCTCGGGCCTTCCACGTTGGCGGGTGTGTTACGCACCCTGAAGTGCGCACTTCCCAGCAGGATGTTACTCACCAATAGTGGTGCAGGGCGCCGATGGGCACCCCCGACACGAGACGGAGGCCCCAGCATGTTCTCCACCTCACTTCCCGGCGGCACGTGGGCCCTGGGCGACCTGACCGTCACCCGGTTCGGCTACGGCGCCATGCAGCTCGCCGGCCCCGGCGTCATGGGACCGCACGGCCGAAGGCATGCGCCGCGAGATTTCGGCGGGCGAGCGGTAGTCATGCATTTCTCGTGGCCGGTGGTTGAGTTCTGATGCCATGGCGTCGAGCTGGGCCTGTGTGAATGTGCGGAGGTCGGTGTTCTTCGGGACGTACTGCCGGAGGAGGCCGTTGATGTGTTGTCGTTCGTGCCTTGCTGTCACGGTCTGCGTGATCAGGCAGAAGTAGACGGGCAGGCCCGTCGCCGCGGCCTCTCGACAGCCGACAACGACCGAATGATGATGATTTCGCGTGCGACCCCGCCGAACGGCATGCCCAGAGGGGACGATGTCAGCGTGAACAGACGCAGGGGCGGCTTGCGGATCTCGCTCGCCGTGCTGGCCACCATCGCCCTGGGTACTCTGGTGGTTTTCGTGTGGCGTGCCTGGAAACCGGCCGCCGATGTCAACCTCGCGGACGTCGTCGCCGTGACGCTGGCCGCCGCCAGCGCCGTGGCAGCGCTGGTCGCCCTTCGCTCGACGTTCCGATGGTGAAACCTTCCCGACCGATGCCGCAGTGGACAGCGCCGCCCGGGCGCTGGCCATTCTGGTGGATCGGCAGTGGCAGGACGAAGCCCGGCACCGCCTACTGAATGACCCCGACCCGATTCCCGTGCTCTGGCGGCTGTCCACCGATGAGACGCTGATGAGCCACCCCCGCCTGGTCACCGCCGAGGCGGAACCGGACTTCACCGGCCGCAGCGACGACATCGAGCGCCTGGCCAAGGCGTTCCAGGCTCTGGCCCGGCGCCGGCTGGTCATCACCGGCGCGGCGGGGATGGGCAAGACCACCCTGGCGGTGCAACTGCTGCTCCACCTGCTATCCGTCCGCGAGGCCGACAAGGCCCGCGCCGCCCCCGGGGAGATTGTGCCGGTGCCGGTGCTCCTCCCAGTCTCCAGCTGGGACCTCGACGCCCACCCCCACCTGCAGGACTGGCTCGCCGTTCGACTGGTCCAGGACTACCCGGCGCTGGCCGCCCCCGAGTTCGGCCCCGGCGCCGCAGCCGCGCTCGTGAACGGCGGTCACATCCTGCCCGTCCTGGACGGCTTGGACGAGATTCCCGACGATGCCCGCGCTCGGGTCATCGCCGCGCTCAACGCCTCACTGTCCGCCCGCGACCAGCTCATTCTCACCAGCCGTAGCGCCGAGTTCGCCACCGCCGTCAGTGCTGCAGGCCGGCCACTCACCGCCGCCGTGATCATCATCCCCCAGCTTCTCACCCCCGCTGACGCCGCCGGTTACCTGCGCTCCTGCCTGCCCGACGCCTTGCCGGACGCCTGGGAGCCGGTCTTGACGGCCCTGACCGCCGGTCCCGCACCGGCCGGCCTGGCCAGGATGGCAACCACCCCGCTGGGCCTGTGGCTGATCCGCACCGTCTATGTCACCCCTGACGCCGACCCTGCCCCGTTGACGGGCCCTCTGGGCAGCGACTACCACGCACTACGCTCCCACTTATTCGACCGCCTCATCCCCAAACTCATCGAAACTCGTCTGCCCAGCAGTAATCCCGCCGAGCATTTCCGGCCTCGCCGCCATTACGACCCCGGCCAAGTGGCCCAGTGGCTCGGCTACCTCGCGCATCACCTGGACAAGACCGGCACTCGTGAGCTCGACTGGTCGCACCTTCGCAAGTCGGTGCGGGGACCGCTACACGGGGTCCGAATAGCGGTCGGGATATGCGGTGGCCTTGTGTTCGGGTTCGGATTCGGATTCGAGTTCTCCCTTAAAGTCGGGCTCATACTGATGATCCCGGGCGGTGTCTTAGGAGGACTTCTCTTCGGGCTCAGTGAGGAACTCCACCCGGAACCCACCCATGCCAATCTGCGAATTCGCGGGCGCATCGGCCGGTTCGCCCGCGAATTCCGCCTCGCGCTCAGGCTCACGGCCGTGGTCGGGATCGTGATCGCGCTTGCGGTCGCGTTCATAGTCGGCCCGGTGGCGGCGCTGACCGTCGCACTCGTCTATCCGATCGTCACAGGACTCGCGTTCGGGTACACCGGCTTGATCGCAGAGCCCTCGGCCACCGCCCGCGCAAGTACCCCCTCATCCACGCTCAACGGCGACCTGAAGATGACGGGAGCACATACCCTCGCGGTCGGGCTCACTGTGGGGATAACGTTCGGGCTCACTTTCGGGCCGGCGGCGGGTTTCGGAGCTGCGATCGCGTTTGGGCTCACCGGCGGTCTCGGCACTTCACTCAAGATCCCACTTCCGCGACGGCAGGGATTCATCGTCACAGTGCCGTTCGGATTCAGAGAACTCGGTACGGCTGCGGTGACCTACCTCACCACGATAGCCATGCTCCGGGCCAAGCGGCGTCTGCCTCGACGGCTGATGAGATTCCTTGACGACGCCCATCGACTAGGACTACTGCGTACCGTCGGGCCGGTTTACCAGTTCCGGCACGCCGAACTGCACGACCGCCTCTCCGCCACCTACACAGGGTGGACGTTTCTGACCAGCCACGCCCGGGCGTTGGTCGCCATCGATCGCGATCCGGACCTGCTGAGCCGCGACATCGCCGACCGGCTGGGGCTCAGCGAGCGGGCGGTGCAGGCCATCGTGGCCGACCTGCAGCAGGCCGGCTATGTGGAGGTGGTGCGCCGCGGCAGCAGCAACCACTACACCCTGGTCCCGGGCCGCTACCTGCGCCACCCCGATCCGCAGGACATCCCGATCCGGCGGCTCATCGACCTGTTCGACGTCCCCAAAGCGTGACACAGGGCGCCGGACACGGCACCTTGCTCGTCTCCAGACGCGCACGATGCGGGTGGCTCTCCTCATAGCGCTGGACGTGAGTAGGAGTGGGATCACACCTGAAGACCAGGAGAAAGGCAGCAGCGCCACCCGGCGCGGTTCTACGAGGTGGCTGAGCGGGCGCACGATCGAGATCGGCCCGCCACAACCTGCCTGAGCCGGCTACGACAGGCGCGCAGACGGTGCCCGCTCTGCCTGCCCCGCGGACCCGACAAGCGTTGGTCGTTGTCCCGGTGGAACAGGGGCACAGCCTGGGCGGCATGGTGAATGGCTGTGGCATCCCGGTCACCGCTGTCTCAAAGAATCATCGGGGTCCAGCGACACGTTCTCGGGCTTCCGTGATCTTCTGGCAAGCTCGCGGGATGCTCAAGCTCACCGATTTCATCATCGACTGCCCGGACACCATGGCGCTGGCGGCCTTCTACTCCGAGGTGACAGGCCGCCCGATCAAGGAACGCAGCCACGAGGACTGGGCCGGTATCCAGTTCGGTGAGATCGAGCTGGCCTTCATCCGGGTGGACGACTACCGCGCCCCGCAGTGGCCAGACACCGAGCACCCCAAGCAGTTCCACCTCGATTTCGAAGTGGACGACATCGAATCCGAGCAGCGCCGCGTGGTCGAGCTCGGCGCGACGTTGCGGCAGGACTTCATCGGCCCCGAGGGCTTCGGCTGGCGGATCTACACCGACCCGATCGGCCACCCCTTCTGCCTGTGCCGCAACAAGGGTGTCACCTGGACCGACCAGGGGCCGACCTGGCCCAAGCACGACTAAGACCTGACTCGACGCGAGGTCAGCGGCCGAGCGATGCGGTGGCAGGCCTCATGGCGGACCTGGGCGCTCTCCTCGGTCGTGCGGGCGGTCGGCGCCACGCCATGGCCGCCTCTCCCTGCCGCCGCGTGGCGGCGCGGCTGCGACCCGCCCGCTTCACCATCGACGCACCCCTGCAACTGCCCATCCCCGCGGACCTGGACCGGGTGAGCCGATCCTCACCGATCGGGGACGGCGTCGCCGTCGAGCATGGCTTGAACGGCCGGCCCCGCCCACGTCACGATCGCATCGTGGCCGGCCGAGGCGATCGGTTCGACGCGCACGGCGTACCTGGCCACCGCCAGCCCCATGAGCTGGGCGGTGATGAGCGCGCCGCGCATCGCCGCGTCGGGGCCTTCGAGCCGGTCGGCGACCTGCGCCGTGAACTCCTTGTCGATGAACTCGCGCAACATCTGCGCCGACGGATCCTGGCTGCCCGCGGACATGGTCAGCGTCAGGATCGGCTCCAGGCTCGCGCTGGCGTCCCACACCTGCAGGAAGCGCCGGACCAGTTCGGCGCCGACGCCGCCGACGCCATGGGCGAGCAGTTCGGCGACCGGCTCGCGGGGGCTGTCGGGCGCCTCGAGTACGGCGGCGAACAACTTGTCCTTGCCCCCGAAGAAGTAGCTGATCATGGACGGATCCACGCCGGCGTCGGCGGCGATGGCCCGTACGGTGGCGCGATCGTAGCCGTCGCCGGCGAATCGCACGCGTGCCGCCGCCAAGATCTTGTGGCGGCTCTTCTCCCCGCTGCGCCATCGGCCTGATCGTCCGCTCATGACGTGATTCTACATTTTCTCCAACACCCGTTGAAGTATGCGTGCCATGACGCTAGATTCTCCAACGGGTGATGAAGAATGGATGTACTGATTGCCGGCGGCGGCCTCAGCGGGCTGACCATGGCGGCTCTCCTCGGCCGGTACGGCCTGGCATGCCTGGTGGTGGAGAGCGCACGGGACGTACCCCGGGCGCCGCGAAACCACCGGCTCAACCCGCGCACCATGGCGGTGCTGCGAGGCGCGGGGCTGGAACGGCCGGTCCGCGCCATCGAGCTCGGATACGACAGCGGCGGCCTGATCATGGCCGACACGCTCACCGGTAGGGCGGGCACCCGCCTGCCCTCACTGTGGCAACCCGTCCCTCCACAGGTCAGCGAGGTGCCGGTGTGCGTCTGCAACGAGCGCGACCTGGAGACGGTCATGCGTACCCAGGCACGCGAGCGTGGCGCCGAGCTACGCCTGGGCGCCACGCTGACCGGCTTCGACGTGGGCACGGACCAGGTCACCGGCATCCTGCGGGACGGTACGACGGTCGAGGCCCGCTACCTGATCGCGGCCGGCGGCCCGCCCCTCAGGGACGCGGCCGGGGTGCCCGCACACGGACCGGACAACCTCGGCCGCCAGCTCACCATCAGCTTCCGCGCCGACCTCGACCTGCGCGACGGCTACCTGCTCGGCAGCGTGAACGGCTTGCTGCTGCCGGAGGAGCCCGGCGTGTTCGGGCTCACCGTAGCGATGACCGACCTCACGCCGGAGCGGTGCGTGGAGCTGATCAGGACCGCGGCCGGGCGCCCGGACCTGCCCGTCGAGCTGGTCGATCGCACGCCGCTGGAGATCTCGGCGCGGATCGCCGACCGGTTCGTGCGCGGGCGCGTGCTGCTGGCGGGCAAGTCCGCGTACAGCTCGCCGCCCACGCCCGGATTGATGGGCAACGCCCGTATCCAGGACGCCCACAACCTCGCCTGGAAGCTCGCGCTCGTCCTGTCGGGCCAGGCGGGACCGGCCCTGCTCGACTCCTACGACACCGAGCGCCGGCCGCTGGCGGAACTGACCGTGCGTGACGCGCTGAGCAGACTCCCCGCGCACATGGCCGCGCCCGCCGAACCACTGCCCGTCGATCGCCTGACGTTCGAACTGGGTTTCCGGTACGGCGACGGCGACCGCTTCGAAGATCCCCGCACGCCCTCGCTGCTGCCGGGCGGCATGATCCCCCACTTCGACCTGTCGGCCCGATCCTTCGTCCTCCTGGCCGGGAGCGACGAACAACGCTGGCGCGCGGCCGCCGAACCGCTCGGCATCGAGGTCCGGCCGGGCGGCACCGGACCTGAGGCGCTGCTCGTCCGGCCCGACGGATTCGTCGCCTGGCGTTCGGCCGACCCTGACCATCTCGCGGAGGCGCTGGACCGCCTCCTACACAGAGAAAGGCTCTGACATGAACCAACGGCTACGCGTACTCATCGCGGGCGCCGGCCTGGGCGGGCTCTGCCTGGCGCAGCGCCTGCGCCGGGCGGGCATCGACGTGCTGGTCTTCGAACGCGACGCCGGCCCGTACAGCCGGGCCCAGGGGCATCGCGTGCACCTCGATCAGCGCGGCGAGGACGCCCTGCGCGCCTGCCTGCCCGAGCACCTCTTCGATCTGTACGAGGCCACCCGTGGCCAGCCCAGCGAACGCCTGATGCTGATCGACGCCGAAGGCGAACACCTGCGGGAGATCCCCGTTCCCCCGCTGCCCGATGCCACCTCGATCATCAAGAAGGGCAGCGCGGTCAGCAGATCCACCCTGCGCGAGATCCTGCTCGCCGGCCTGGACGACGTCGTGCGGTACGGCAAGGCGCTCACCCACTACGACCACGACGTACGGGCCTGGTTCGCCGACGGCACCCACGAGAGCGGTGACGTCCTCGTCGGCGCCGACGGGATCGGCTCCGCCGTACGCCGGCAGCGCCTTCCCCAGGCACGGATCGACGACCTGAACATCCGCTGGATCGGCGGCAAGACCCCCGTCACCGCCGGCATCGAACGCTCACTGCCGGACGGGCTGCACAACGCCTTCGCCGCCGTCACCGGCATGGACCCCGCCATGATGATCGGCTACATGCGCTTCGGGAACCCGCCCCCGGCGATGGCCGAACGCCTGGCGCCCGGCCTTCGCCTCACCGACACCGAGGACTTCGTCATGTGGGCGATCACCGTACAGCGCGATCGGCTGACCGCCGCGGACGCCGCCCTGCCCGCCTCCGGCCTGCACCGGCGGGCCCTGGAGCTCACCACGACCGCGCACCCCGCCATGCGCCGCGTCGTCGAACAGGCCTGGCCCGAGCACACCTTCCACCTGTCGATCGGCACCTCGGTCCCCGTCCCCGCATGGGACAGCGACCACGTCACCCTGCTCGGTGACGCGATCCACGCCATGCCGCCCTCCCGCGCCTCCGGCGCGAACACCGCGCTCAGCGACGCCGCCGACCTGGCCCGGCACCTGATCGACGCCCGGCAGGGCCACAGCAGCCTGCCGGAGGCGATCGGCGCGTACGAACACATCATGATCGAACGCGGCTTCGCCGCCGTGGAGTCCTCGACACGGGCGATCGACGCCTTCGCCCGGAAGATCATCCGATGACCACCGTCGGCGACGCCGCGCACGCCATGTCACCGATCGGCGGATTCGGCGTCAACCTCGCCATCCAGGACGCCGTCGCCACCGCCAACCTGCTCACCGGACCCCTCCTTCACGCCCAGGCGCACGCCACCCCGATTCCCAGCACCGCGGTGGAACGCAGAAGACGCCTTCCTGCCGCCGCGGCCCAGCCGCTGCAGCGGCTGACCCAGCGCTTCGGCGTCGAACCCGCCATGAGGGACAACCGGCTCCGGCTCACGCACCGTCCGTAAGACGATGGCCTACATGATCGGCATCGGCCTGAGGGCGTCGCCTGCTGGAGGAAACACGGGACCTCTTGATCACCCCCTCGTGTGCGCTGTAGGCATGGAGAAAGGATGAGGAGAGAAGGGCCCCATGCGTGAGATCAGCACATCCATCGACATTCAGGCATTACCCGAACAGGTCTGGGAGGTGCTCGTCGACTTCGACGGCTACAAGACGTGGAACCCCTTCATCCGTGAGGGCTCGGGTCAGGCCACCGTGGGAGCCACGCTGACCCTGCGCATGTATCCCGAGAGCGGAAAGCCGATGACCTTCCGCCCCAAGGTGCTCGCCGCCGAACCTGGTCGCACGCTCCGCTGGCTCGGGCGGCTCACCATCCCGGGCATCTTCGACGGCGCCCACGAGTTCACCCTGACCGCGACGGAGACCGGAACCCACCTCGTCCAACGCGAGACCTTCAGCGGCATCCTGGTGCCCTTCCTCGGAAAGACGATCGCGGGCACCGAGCGGAACTTCGTACGCCTGAATGAAGCGCTGAAGCAGCGCGTGGAGAGCTGACGCGAGCCGCGACTGCTCCGCGGGGAGTAGCGGAAACCCACTCCCACGGGACGACGACCATGGTCGGCGCACCGTGACATGGTCATCGTCCTGAAGCGACGACACGGAGGCGAGAGATGACCAGCCGGCGGACGGTGACGACCTGGATCCGTGATCACGGATCCGCGCTGGACACCCTGAACTTCGAGGCTCCCCTGGACGATCTCGAACCGCTCCGGGACGTCGTGGGCGACGCGCGGGTGGTGGCCTTGGGGGAAAGCTCCCATCACATCCGGGAGTTCTACCAGGTACGCCATCGCATCCTGCGCTTCCTGGTCGAACGTTGCGGTTTCCAGGTGTACGCCCTGGAGGCCCCCTTCACCCAGGGGCAGATCCTCGAGAAGTGGGTCCGGGGCGGCCCGGGGACTGTGGAACAGGTCGCCGAGACCGGCATCGCCATGTCCCTGGGGCAATGCCGGCAGATGTACGAGGTGCTGACCTGGATGCGGCAGCGGAACGAGAAGCCCGGAGGGCCGTCGCTGCGATGTGCCGGGACCGACCTGCCCGGCGCCTTCGGATCGCCCCTGCCCGCGCTCGAAGCGCTCGCCGGCTACCTGAGCCGGGCCTGTCCCGGCGCGCTCCCCGCCCTGGAGACAGCCTTCAAGGTGACACGGAGCTTCCACGACCCGGTCACCATGCGAGCCTTCGCCCGCTACCAGGAACTCGGCCCCGGCGAGCGCGACACGTTGACCAGCGCGTTGAGCGAGCTGACGGCCGTCATGCGACGGCTGACCTTCGTCCAGCGGAGCCGCGGCCACGGGGCCGAGCACCAGACAGCGCTGTGGCACCTTCGCGGCGCCTGGTACCTGGATCAGCTCCATCGCGCCACCGCCGCCGGGGAGAGCTTCGAGGTCGCGTCGACGTTCCGCGACGTCTACATGGCGGAGTCCGTCCTGCGACTCCTGGACGGCGACAAGTCCGGCCAACGCGTCGTGCTGGCCGCGCACAACTGGCACATCCAGCGGACTCCCGCGGCCGAGGACGGCGAGAGCCCGCTGCTGCCGGCCGGAGCCCACCTCGCCGCCGCCCTGGGAGACGACTACCGCGCCATCGGCGTGACCTCGAGCCACGGCCGTACCACCACCGTGGGCGAACCGACGCCGGAACGCCCCGAGGGCACCTGGTACGACGCGCCGCTCCCGCCGCCCACCGGCCACAGCATCGAAGCGGCGTTCCCCACCGACGCGCTCTGGACTCTCGCGAACCTGCGCGCGGCTCGGTCCCAGGTCGAGGACGCGGAAGCCGTCCGGCAGTCCCGCATGGCCGACTATTTCCTGAACCTGCCGGTGTTCGACGCGTTCGACGCCATCGCCCACGTCTCGCACACGACCGGCTCCGACTACGTGACTGATCCTGGCGCCGGTGGATTCCGTTAGAGGTGATGTCACGACGGCACCACCCTGCGCGACGGCGGCCCCGCATCCACCCATGCCTACCGGCGACCGGGCAGATTCACCGCGACCGTCACCGTCACCGACGACGAGAACTGCTCGACCGCCCTGATCTTCACCGGAACCTCGGTGCGCTGCAACGGCTTCTCCCGGGCCCGGGCCTCCCAGGCCGTCAGGGTCCGGCCGGCTAGCTGAGCAGGCCTCGCCGATAGCCCTCGCCGACGGCGGCGGCGCGGTCGCGGACGCCGAGCTTGTCGTAGATGTGCAGCAGGTGGGTCTTGATGCTGGCCTCGCTGATGAAGAGTTTGGCGGCCGCCTGGCGGTTGGAGGCGCCGTCCGCGACGAGGGCGAGGACCTGGAGTTCGCGGTCGGTGAGGGCGGCCTTGACCGGCCGGCGTACCTGGCCCATCAGGCGGCCGGCGACCGACGGGGACAGGACCGGCTCACCTGCGGCGGCGGCGCGTACGGCACGCAGGAGTTCGTCGGTGGGGGCGTCCTTGAGGAGGTAGCCGGTGGCACCGGCTTCGATGGCGGGCAGGACGTCGGAGTCGCCGTCGAAGGTGGTCAGGACGAGGACCTTGATGTGGGGATGGGAGTGGCGCAGGGCGGTGATGGCGCTGACGCCGTCCATTTCGGGCATGCGTAGGTCCATGAGGACGATGTCGACCTCGAGTACGGCGGCGCGGTCGATGCCTTCGCGGCCGTTGGCGGCTTCGCCGGCGACGTGGATGTCGGGCTCGGCTTCGAAGGCGGCGCGCAGGCCGTCGCGGACGATCGGGTGGTCATCGACGATGAGGAGGCGGATCATCGGGGGTTTCCTTGGAGTGCGGGAACGGTGGCGCTGACGGCGGTGCCCTCGCCGGGCGTGCTCTCGATTTCGAGGGTGCCGCCGACGCCGCGCAGGCGTTGTCTCATGCTGCTGAGGCCGAATCCCTTGCCGCTGGGGTTGTGGATGCCGGTGCCGTCGTCGCGGATGTCGAGCAGGACGACGGCGCCGGTGTAGGAGAGGGTGAGGCCGGCGCGGGTGGCGCCCGCGTGCTTGGCGACGTTGGCGAGGGCTTCCTGGGCGACGCGGAACAGGGTGACCTCGATGGCGGGGCTGAGGGGGACGCGGTCGCCGGTCACCTCGACGTGGAGATCGACGCCGGTGGTCTGGGTCCAGTTGCGGGCCAGGGTGGCCATGGCCTCGGGAAGGTGGGCGTCCTCGAGTTGGTGGGGCTGCAGGGCGGCGACGGAGCGACGGGCCTCGGTCAGGCTTTCCCTGGCGAGGTTGAGCGCGAGTTCGACGTGGGTGTCGGAGTCCTCGACGCGCTGGGCGGCGCGTAGCTGGGTGATGATGCCGGTGAGGCCCTGGGCGAGGGTGTCGTGGATTTCGCGGGCCATGCGCTGGCGTTCGTCGAGGATGCCGGCCTGGTGGGCTTGGGTGAGGAGCTGGGCGTGGAGGTCGGCGTTCTCCTCCAGGGCGGTCTGGAGGTCGCTGACCGCCTTTCGATATTTGCGCTGCCGCTCCTCGATCCTGATGCCCGCGATCTGGCCGCCGCCGATGGCGACGGTCTGCACGGCGATGATCGCCAGGTGGAAGGAGACGAGCTGGATGGTGGCCTGGGTCCAGTCGAGCGACGAGCCGTACAGGACGAAGGAGGTGGCGGCGACGGCGGCGAAGGTCCACTTGGAGGGGGCGAAGTGGCCGGCGAGGAAGAAGCCGGAGATGCAGTAGATGATGAAGATGGGGTCGTGGAAGGTCAGGAGCGCGGCGGTGGCCAGCACGCCGGCGAAGTGAACGGTGACGAAGCTCCTGCGCCGGCGTACGGCGGCGGGCAGAAGGGTGTGGGCGCCGAGAATCCAGGCGAGGGCCAGGGCGGCGAGCGCGAGGGTGCGGAGGATCCCACCCTCGGGCCGCTCGGGTGAGGCGAGGCTGATGACCAGGGCAGCGGCGAGGGTGAGGAAGGGGACGATCTCGACGATGCGCTCGAAGCGTCGTTCCCAGGTGGAGAGCGGGAAGGGGTCGTTCATCCGGGACGTGGCCCTCCTCTGGGGGACGGATGGGGTTTTAGCTGGTCGTGACGGTCGAGGATGAGCTTAGGCGCATGGGGATGAGGATGGCGTAGCCGTACAGGAGCAGCCCCAGGGCGATCATGAAGATGATCGTGGGCCATTGCCAGATCGGCGGGAGATGAAGGGCGAGGAACCACCCGGGATCCCCGATGCCGAAGATCTTCATGATCAGCGGCACGATGCCCTGGGGGAACAGGGGCAGCCAGGCGATGGTGTAGCTGACCGTGACGCCGATGCGGTGCTGGATCGGGAGGTCCGCGGTGGTCGGTTTGCCGGCCTGGGGTGACGGGCCGTGCTTCATGAGGTTGAGCAGATCGATCCCGTGGTTCTCGAGTCTGCGGTACGCGATCCTGCCGAGGCCCCAGGCGCTGAGGGCGCCGGTCAGCACGCCGGTGGCGATGCCGGCCCAGGGGTGCAGGAGGATGGCGCCGGCCGCGGGCAGGGCGGTGGCGGGAACCGCGAGGAGCACGAGCCAGGCGAGGCTGGTTTCGGCGGTTTCGTCGGCGCCGGTGCTGAGCGGGTTGCCGCCGCGCTTGTGCGGGTCGGTGCCGGGGACGAGCGAGGTGACGGCGAGCAGGACGATGACCCCGGCGCCGCCGCCGAGGAGGGCGGGGAGCAGGCCGAGTACCCACGGCCAGGCCCACGTCAGGCCGCTGACGAGGGTGCCGGCCAGGGAGAGGAGCACGGCGGCGGGGCCGACGATGAGGAGCCAGGCCAGCTGGCGTCCGCGGACGTCGGCGCGTTCCGCGCCGGGGGTCATGAGGGTGAGCCAGAGAGCGGTCCCGTCGGCGCCGTAGAGGTTGGCCGAGGACGCGGCGGCCATCACGATCGCGATGAGCCCCATGAAGGGCACCATGATCCAGACGTCGAGGGCCAGGAGCAGGAGGGGGGTGACGACGGCGAAGGAGAAGGCGGTGGCGAGCAGCTGGATGCGGACGAGGTCACGCCACCAGGCGCGCAGTTCCTTGGCGGCCGTGATGCGGGCGCCACCGGTGCTGGGGAGGGGGCGGGGCGTGCCCCGGCGGGGCGGTACGCCGCCGCGTGCGGCCGAGACGACACGCCGCGACAGCAGGCCGGCCCATGCGGCCAGGAGGAGGGCGATCACGCCGGCGCCGGCGACGAGGATGACGAGGGCCAGGGGCCACGGGGCTTCGATGGCGGCCACGCCCCATCCGGAGGGCAGGACGCGGACGAGAACCTCGGACCAGGCGGCGGTGGCGTCGGCGCCGCCCACAGCCGCGACGGGCGCCCAGCCGTTGCTGCACAGGGCGATCGCGGTGCCGGTCACGATGCCGACGGCGGCCGCGGTGGCGCGGGACCTGACGAACAGGCCGATGAGCGCCACGATGACGCGGGAGATCATCACCATGGTGACGAGCGTGGTGACCGCTGCCACCAGGCCGATGAGCACTCCGGCCGGGCCGAAGCGCCAGCCGTACACGGGCAGGGACAGCAGGGCGATGAGATTGATGGCGGGTGCGGGGCCCGCGAAGGCTCCGGCGAGCAGCGCCGCCGCGATCCGGCCCGGCGTGGCCGGGAGCATGGAGAAGTATTCGGGGCGGAGGGCCTCGTTGCCGCCCCCGATGAAGATGGGGCCGAAGATCCAGCCGCCGAGCCAGACGGCCAGGGTGACGGGCAGGTAGGCGGGCCACAGGACGGCGACGGCGATGGTGCCGAGGGCCAGGATCAGCCCGGCCGAGACGCCGGTGTAGAGGTTGGTGGCGGCGTCGCCGCGCAGGGAGTTGCGCATGAGTGCCAGCCGCATGCGGACCATGTGCTGTGCCAGGGCGGCCAGGCCGGGAGTGCCGGCCGGGCTGAGGGTCAGGCCGTGAGCCATGCCAGCCCCTCCGTTCCTCCGGCGCGGGCGCCGACGAGCTCGACGAAGGCGTCCTCCAGGGTTGCGGAGCCGCGTACCTCCGCCAGCGGCCCGGCGGCTACGACACGGCCGTCGGAGATGACGCCGACGTGGTCGCAGAGCTGCTCGACGAGGGCCATGACGTGGCTGGAGATGATCACGGAGCCGCCGTTGCCCGCGAACCTTCGCAGGATGGCCTTGATCGTGGCCGCGGAGACGGGGTCGACCGCCTCGAAGGGCTCGTCCAGGACGAGCAGGCGGGGCGCGTGCAGGAGGGCGACGGCCAGCCCGATCTTCTTGCGCATGCCGGTGGAGTACTCGATGACCAGGGTCCGCTCCGCGGAGTCGAGTTCGAAGATCTGGAGGAGCTCGTCGGTGCGCTCGGCGACGACGGCGGGCCGCATGCCGCGCAGCAGGCCGAGGTAGGTGAGGACCTCGCGGCCGGTGAGCCGCTCCGGCATGGCGTTGCCGTCGGGCAGCACGCCGATCAGTTCCTTGGCACGGACGGTGTCGCGCCAGACGTCGACGCCGAAGATCTCGGCGCTGCCGGCGTCGGGGCGGAGCAGGCCGACCGCCATGGCCAGGGTGGTGGTCTTGCCGGCGCCGTTGGGGCCGACCAGGCCGTAGAAGGATCCGGCGGGGACGGTGAGGTGGATGTCGTCGACGGCCACGTGGTCGCCGAAGGCTTTACGGAGTCCGGTGGTGCGGAGGGCGGGCTCCTGGTGTGTTGGCATGCCTTGAGAATCGCGCGGGTAGCGGGGGTGGCGGATCGTCCGGCCGGAGAGCGGAGCGGTGGATTCCGGCATCAACCGATCGGTTGATGCGGAGCCCGCCCCTTGCCCGGCCGCGTTTCCCTCCACCATCCTCGATGGGTGATCTGGTGGCTGTCCTTCCGGGCCAGGCGCGGAGACCCGGCGGCGATCCGTGAGTTGTGGCGGCGCTGGCGCACGGGTGGCGACCCGGCGATCTGGGAAGTGCTGCGGCGTACGGGCCTGATCGACGACGAACTGGTGCTCTCCGTGCTTCAGGGCATCCCCGTCGTACGCGCCACCGCGCTGGAGACGATCATCGCCCGGGGCGACCAGAACGTGATCGACAAGCTGTTCCACCCCGACTGGCGCGACCCGGACGCGGCGCTCGCGCTGCTGCGCGAACTGACGGCGCGCGACCTGGCGCCCCGTGGCGACGCACACCTCTCCAAGGTACGGCTGGCGGTCGGCGACCGGGACGGCTTCCTGGAGGTCGGCGAGTCCGTGACCACGCCCGTCCCCGGGCTCCTGTGGCCCGGCCCGATCATCGCCGGGCATCTCCAGCAGCTCGAACTGGAGGACTGGTTTCTCCGCCAGAGCCTCCGCCGAGACGATGCGGACTTCGCACCCTTCGCCAGGATGTTGAAGCGCCCCATGCCCATCGACCTCGTGGCAGCCGCCCGGCGCAGCGAACACCAGCCGACCGCCGACCTGGCCCGGGATCGGTGCCGCACCGCCCGCGGGGGCGAGCTCGCGGCCCTGTGGTCCCAGGCGCTGCGCGGCGGGGAACCCTGGCCGGCGTTGTTCGGCAACCACACCCGGCTCGACGCCGAGGCGAGCGGATACGGCTGGCGACTGTGGCTGGCCGCCCCCACCCGAGAGCTGTCCGCCCACCTGCTGCGGCACGGAAGCGAGGTCACCGACCCGGCCTTGGACGACACGAGCGTGGCCGGTGACACGGACCTGCTCATCGAGGTTCTCCTGTCCCCCCGCCTGCCACGCGCGATCCGCGTGCTCATCGCGCGCTCCCCCACGCTCCGCGGCCACATGGTCCACGACCTGCTGAACGGCCGCCTGGACGCCCTGGACACCGAGCGGCTGACGGCCGGCTACCGGCATCCGCCGCTGCGCGAACCGATCCGCGCGGCCTTGCGTGAGGCCCGCGGCCTGGACGTTCTCGCGATCGTCAACCCGGCGTCACCGGAGGACCGGTACTTCGTCGCCGACGCCTTCCTCGGGTGGGAGGACTGGGCGAGCCTGCGCGACTACCTGCTCACCTGGCCCTTCCTCGACGTCCTCCAGTACGGGCCCCGCCTGGCCCGCCACCACCCGCCCGAGCTCTCCACCCTGAGGCCGGCTCTCGATGCCGACCGCGCGATGATCCGCTACGCCCGCGTGACCAGATCGCCCCGGATCAAGCCCATCCTGCGATGCTCGCTGGCCGGCATGACCGGCGATGATCTGGCGGTGGTGCGCTGGATCCAGAAGAGCGCGAAGAGCAACCCGAAGCTCTGTCTCCTCGCCCAGGTGATCGAATCCTGCCTCACCCGGCGAAGAAGGCCTGGAGGTGACGGTTGACCGGGTCCGGGCAGTCCAGCTGGGGGGCGTGGCCGCAGCCGTCCACGATCACGAGCTGGTCGTTCGGCAGCAGGTCGGCGAACCGGTGGGCGCGCTCGACAGGCTGGACGGTGTCCTGCCTGCCCCACAGGACCAGGGCCGGAGTCCTGGTGGCGGGGAGGGCGCGTTCGGTCGGTGCCCAGTCGAGGCGGCGTTCCAGCAGGTAGGTGGCGCGGATGTTGTCATGGAAGGTCATCGGCGCCCACCACTCGTCCACCAGCTGATCGGTGACGCGGCCCTTGTTGACCATCATGCCCTCGGCCAGGCCCCGCACCGTGGACTTGCCGGTGGACAGCTTGACGGCCAGCTCGCCGACCACAGGGATCTTCAGGGACTCCCACATCAGGGTGCCCCGCAGGTCCAGGCCGGTGGCGTCCAGTAGGGCGAGCTTGGTGACGCGCTCGGGATGACGCTGCGCGAAGGCCAGGGCCCAGCCGCCGCTCCAGGAGTTGCCGGCCAGCGCGGCCCGCCGTACACCGACACTGTCCATGAACGCGCCGACGGCGGCGACCATGGAGTCCAGGTCGTAGGCGAAGTCCGGGTCCTTCACCCGGGTGTAGCCCTGGCCGGGCAGGTCGGCCACGTAGACCGTGTGGTCGCGGGCCAGCACGTCGAGCTGGTCCTTCCAGCCGATGACCGAGGTGCCGCCGGGCGAGAGCAGGATCACCGGCGTGCCGGATCCGGCCTGGACGTAGTGGAAGCGGGCGATGGGAGTGTCGGCGTAGCGTGAGCCGACTTGGGCCAGGTAGGGCGAGCGGAAGGCCCTTCCGTCCTCGGCGGGCTGCCAGCCGTAGGCGCCGAACAGCAGCGCGGCCACCAGCAGCGCCGGCACGACCGCGAGCCTGCGGCGCCGGCGTGCCGGTCGGGCGGCGGCGGTCTGCGGTGCGTTCTCAAGGCCAACCATGGTGATCTCCGGCGTGGTCGGGGAATCGTTCATGCGTCTGGACGGACTGGCGTGCCGCCCTGTGACAGGCACGGCAGGTGAATTGGCTCACGCGGCAGGTGAGCTCTTCTCACCAGCACCGGCCGCGCCGCCGCTGACGACGGGCCTCCGGCTCGTGAACCGCCACGCCTGCCCCGGTGAAGACCGCGCACCTCCCCGGGCGGCGTGGTGTGCTCCCATCGGCCCGTCCGGCGGGACCACGGTCTTGTCGGACCCGCCTGTCAAGATCGCCCGTATGAGCACGCAACCCCCCACGTCCGCGAGAGCGGACGTGCACGTGAGCCATCATCAGATGCTGGTGAACGACGACACGGGTGCCGGCCATCCGTCCCACGTCCCCAATGGGCTGACGGCGTCCTCCCCCGGAGCGGCGGTGATCCTCACCGGCGTACACACCGGAGTCGTGGACGTCACGGTTCAACTCGCCGACGCGCCCCCTGCCACGACGGCGCGGGGGTGGGACGAGGTGGAGAACGTGGAGCTGATCAGTTTCACGGGCGAGACACGGTTGCGGGGCCTCATGGGCCACCTGCCGCAGGCGCTCCCCAACCTCACCCCGCATGGTCCCGGACGCTACGGCATGCGTGTGCACGCGCGCGGCCGTGATATCGATCCCTGCGCCGTGCCGAACGTGCCGTTCGAGTTCTACCTGGTCACGATCTGGCCCATCGAAGTGGGGCCGAAGGCGTGCGCCAAGCTCGGCGTGGGCGTCGCGGAAGAACTGGGGCTTCCGGACAAGTCCGCCGAGATCAGGCGCTGGGCCCAGGAGCACGCACGGCCGGAAAGCGAAGCGGGGCGCATCATCAGGAACATCGTCGTACCCCCTCTGCCACCCACGCCCGTCCAGGGCTCCGCGGGGGCGGCCGAGCATCGGCTGCGGATCGTCAACCCCTACCAGGAGCCCGCCGCCGGACCGGCGCTGCCGGAGGGCCTGGTCGCCGCCGCTCCGGACGCGGTGGTCATCAGGACGCTCAAGAACCGGGGCGCGGTGGGGGTTCACGTGCGGTGGGATGCGTCCAGGCCCCGCGAGCCCATCTCCTCCAGGTGGGAGGAGACGGAGGAGATCGAGTTCGTCACCACGACCGGCATCATGCAGATCGAGGGCATGCACACCCGCGACGAAACGCCGTCCCCCAACCTGACCTACCAGGGCACCGGACGCTACGGCCTGCGCGTCCACGGGCGAGCGCGGCCCGGCGCTGGACTGTCGAACCGGCCCGGCGAGTCGTACCTGCTTGTGGTGTGGCCGATCGCGCTCGGAGTCTGAAAACGACGCTGATCAGGGCTGGTGGGATGGTGGCTGGATCCCGGCTCTGAACTGGGGGCAGTCCTCAAGCGACGGGCCATGGTGGCACTGCTTCAAGTGGCCGAGATATCGCCGGGCGGCGGCCAGCCGGTCCAGTTGCGCGTCGATGTCGGCCATCCGGGTGTCCACGATGTCCTGTCAGTTCTCGGTCCGCGTCAGCAACGCCGCGACCTCGTCGACCGCCATCAGCCCGCTCTGCCGCCACAGCTGGATCAACGCCACCCGGTACACCTGCGCGGTGTCGTAGAACCGCTCCCGCGCGGCGGCCGCGAACTCGGCCGGCGCGTCGAAGCCGGTGTCCGCGGCGTCGGCATAGCTGATCAGCGTGCTGAAGACGGGTGTGGGGTCGTCGGCCCAGCGGGGCAGCCCGAGGTCCATCTCCGCGGCCACCCGGCAGCCGTGGCGCGCGAGAAAGGCGCGCGTCCCCGCCTGCAGGGCCGCGGGCAGACCTTCTTGCCGGTACGCACCGCTTGGGACTGGAACGCCTGACCGAGCACTGCGCGCTACGCACCCACCCGCCAGCGGTGACGGGGCGGCCCGCGGGGCGCGATAGTGACGGGCATGGAGTTCGAGTTCGTGACGCGGCGGCCGGCGGGGGTGCTGGAGCCGTTCGTGGAGTCGGTGTGGTTCGCCCGGGGGCGGATGACGTACCCGCGCGAGCGGATCGCGCCGACGGGATCCACGGTCGCGGTGCTCGTCCTCGGATCCCCGATCGTGCAGACGCCGCGCAACGGCGACGGCCCGGCGTTCGTGGCGACGGAGGGCTGGCTGGCCGGGCCGCATGACCAGCCGGTGATCAATGCCCCGACCGCCGAGACGCTCGCCGTCGGTGTGGTGTCGTCGCCGGTGGGCTGCCGCGCGCTGTTCGGCGTCGATCCCGCTCCGCTGCGCGGGCGGGTCGTGGACCTGATGACGGTCTGGCCGCCCGCCCGTGCGCTGCGCGCCGCACTGCTCACCCGCCCGGACCCCGCCGCCTGCCTCGATTCCGTGGAGGCCACGCTGCGCGCCGGCCTCTCGCCGGCACCCGGATGGCGACGGTGTACGGCCGCCGTCGCCGCGCTGGAGGCCGATCCGCGACGGCGCATCTCCGGCCTGGCCGCCGAGCTCGGCATCACCCCCGCCCATCTGGACCGGGAGTTCGTGCGCGTCATCGGCCTGACCCCGCGCTCCCTCGCGCGCATCCTCCGCCTGCGGCGGCTCCTGAAGGGTGTGGACGTGCACTCCGATCTGAACTGGACCGGGCTGGCCGCCGAATGGGGGTGGTTCGATCAGAGCCACTTCATCAGGGACTTCAAGCGGCACAGCGGGGTGACGCCGTCCGCGTACGTGCTCGCCCAGCGCGGCGCGTACGCCACCGGGCAGAACGAGCCGGGGTTCGTCCCCGAGATGTGAATTCCGTACAAGTCACCTTCCGCGCCCTGCGGGCACACTATGGGCCATGAAACGGGCATTCGCCGTCGACGCCGTCATCGACCGGCCGGCACGGGACGTGTGGCAGATCCTGACCGACTGGGAACGGGCTCCCCGATGGATGACCGGCGTGGAGTCGATGCGCGCCGAGTCGGGCACCCGCATCGGCTCGACGATCATCTTCAACGCCCGCGGCAAGACCCGCACCAGCGAGATCGCCGACCTGGACGAGGGGCGATCGATCACACTCGTGACCATCCAGGGCGGAGTCACCGCCCGATACGTCTACCGCCTGGAGCCGCTCGACGACGCCGCGCGTACCCGCGCCCACCTGACCGCCGACCTCGCCACGACCGGATTCCCCTGGACCTTGTTCGCCCCCTTGATCCGCATGGCCGTACGCCGCACCGACGCCGGCCAGCTCCACGCCCTGCGCGCGACCGCGGAGAACGCACAGGCGTAGCGATAATCTTCGGATGCTGCGATTACTGGTGACGTTCCTGGCGGTGACCCTTCTTCTCAGTGGCGGCAACTTCCTCAGCGGACGGCTCAGCTTCGATGACCACGCCGCCAGTGCCGTCTGGATCTGGCGGACCAGCGGCGCGGCGGAGATCTGGCGGAACGGCTTCGTCCCGATGGAAAGCCTGAGCCAGATGTCGCGGGAGGTGGAGGAGCGGATCGCCCGTGATGAGGAGTACGGCTTCGCCGTGACCGGCCCGCTCCCCGTGACCCCGGAGGAGGCGCGGATCCGCTGGGACGACGGCTCCACCCTGCGGGTCCCCGTGATCAGTGCCCGCCGGGCGCTGGCCGCCCTGTCTCCCTTCGCCGACGTGGCGTCCGCCCGGGACGATCAGGCGTACAAGATGACCGCCGCCACGTTCACCACCATGCGTTTGCGGACCTTACGCGGCACGGCCACGGTCCCGGCGTGGCGGCTGTACTTCTCGAACCTGCCCGGCCCGGTCGACTACGCCGCGGTCGACACCGCCACGCTCGGCACCGTGGAGAAGGCCGTTGGCGACCACCTGCCGGCCGACATCAGCGGCTTCGAGATGCTCGACGCGCGCACGCTGCGGGTGACGTTCGAGTACGGCGTCTGCGGCGGCCGGGCGATTCCGTCCGTGCGCCTCCGGGCCGACGAGCGGCCTGACGTCGTGGTCCTCGGAGTCGAGGTCCGGGAGCACACCGGAGGCGGCCTGTGCGCGGGCGTCGGCCTGCGGGGCGAGGGCGTCGTCCGGCTCGCGGAGCCGCTGACCGATCGGGTGGTGCTGGACGCGAGAAGCCGGCGCCCTGTCTGCCTCCATCGGCCCGCCCCCTGCGCCGCCGTACCTCGATAGCCGTCAGGACCTCCTCGCGAGTGCTTCGCGGCGGATCCACTGGAGCAGGCCGGGGTTGTCCACGGTGGTGATGACGCCGACGGTGGTACGCAGGTAGCGGTCGCCGTCCAGGAGGGCCAGCAGGCTCGCGGCCAGGTCCGCACGGGCGGTGAACCTGCCGTCCGCGTGGTCCTCGACGAGGGTGTAGTCGGTGGCCGCCGGCAGGTGGTAGAGCCCGCTCGGGCGCACGATCGTCCAGTCCAGATCGCTGGCGCGGACCAGCGCCTCCATCCGCCGCATGTCGTCGTACAGGGTCCTTCCCATCACTCGCGTCACGTACGGCAGCAGCACGCGGTTGAACAGGAATCCGCCGTCGGAGTACGAGCGCGGCGCGACCCCGCTGGAGCTCACCACGACGAGACGGCGCACCCGGTGGCGTTCCATCGCGGCGGCGATGTTCGTCACACCCCGCGAATAGGTGCTGATCGGTTCCTTCCCCGCGGGTACGCCGAGCGTCGAGAGCACCGCGTCCCGCTCCGCCACGACGTCGTCGACGGCCGCCGGATCGAGCACGTCGGCGCCGGCCACCTCCAGCCGATCATGGCGGAGCGGGAACGAGTCCGGCCGCCTGGTGACCGCGGTGACCTGGTGTCCGGCGGCGAGTGCCTGGTCGGTGAGCAGGCGGCCGGTGGGGCCGTTGGCCCCGAAGACTGCGATACGCATGAGGGTCGTCCTTTTCATGGCCTGGCGGCGATGGTCCTCCCCGGGACGAGACAGCCCGGTCGTTCTGTGACATGGGAGGAACCTCCCTTGTCACAGGCCGCGGGGCTGTCTCGTCCCAGGGAGTGGAGAGACAGGAGGTGATGGTCATGCGGATGTTCGTGGCAGGCGGGCCCCATGTCATCGCGCAGAGCTATGGCGCCTGGAACGGCGTGCGTACCTGCGGATGGGTGAAACCCGAGCATGACCCGGCGATCCGGATCCCCCGGCGGCCCGCCGGGCGTACGGCGGTGACCATGACGACCGAGGGCCGCGCCCTTTCCGACGCCAAGGCCAAGCGGGAGCTCGGCCCGCGGCAGGGCTTGAAGGCGGAGCCGGCATGAGGCGGGAGGAGGAGTTCGTGGAGCTGCGGCCGCTGCTGTTCTCGATCGCCTACCGGATTCTCGGCAGTGTGAGCGAGGCCGAGGACGCGGTCCAGGAGACCTGGCTGCGTTACGAGGCGTCCCCGACCCAGCCCGTCTCGGTCAAGGCGTTCCTGTCGGCCACGGTGTCCCGGATCGCGATCGACGTGCTGCGCTCGGCGCGCGTGCGGCGGGAGGTGTACGCCGGGCGCTGGTTCCCCGAGCCGCTGCTGGCCGACCCATATGAGGACCCGGAGCGATCGGCGGAGCTGGCCGACTCGCTGTCGACGGCGGCCCTGCTCCTGCTGGAACGGCTCAGCCCGCTCGAACGGGCGGTCTTCGTGCTCCGGGAGGTGTTCGGGTTCGGTTTCGCCGAGGTCGCGTCCGCCGTGGGACGGTCGGAGGCGGCGTGCCGCCAGCTCGTCGTCCGGGCGCGTCGTCACATGGACGCGGGACGCGCCCGGTTCGAAACGGATCATCGGGAACGGAACGAACTCGCCGGGCGGTTCTTCGACGCCTTCCGGGAAGGTGACGTCGACGGGCTGCGCAAACTGCTGGCCGCCGACGTGCAGATGGTCGCCGACAGCGGCGGCAAGGCTCCGCAGTGGGGCAACGGCGTCTTCGGCGCCGGGAACGTGGCCAGGACGCTGGCCGCGATCGTCGCGCCGTTCGCCCGGATCGGCGGCGTCGTGGAACCGCACGAGGTGAACGGCCAGCCGGGCGCGATCTTCCGGGACCGGGACGGCAAGGTCGTCAACACGTTGACGCTCGACATCCTCGACGGGCAGGTTCAGGCGATCCGCGCGGTCATCAACCCCGACAAGCTCGGGCACCTGGGTCCGGTGGCCGACACCTGGACGGTCGTCCGCGAGGCGAACCAGGCCCGCCGGTCCACGGACTGACCTGGCTACGCGGCGGGTTTCCGCTTTCTGATGTTTTCCTCGCTCGGACGAAGGCCGCCGGTGCCAGACTCGAGTCTCACGACGTGACGTCGCGGTGCCCTGTTCTCCCTGTGGGGGGTGGGTCCTCCGGTACGGGGCTCCGCACACCTCCTGTCAGATCTTGAGTCCGGAGTAGACGGTGTCGAGATAGCCGACGAAGTCCGCGGTGTACTCCTGGTACTGCTTCCGCCAGCGTCGCAGGTCGGCGGCCCTCACCGAAGTGCCCAGGACCGACGTCAGGTGGGAGATGAGGAACGCGTCGTCCTGACCGGCCTCGAATCTGACGCGGCTTTCGACGATCTCGAACCTGCGCATGAGGTCCAGGCGGAGTAACTGGTAGAGGAAGGACTGGGCGGCGAACCTGAGGGATTCCGGCATCTCCTTCGAGATCGACTGCGGGCCGTGGTACCAGGAGAGGTAGATGGCGTCGTCGAAGATCTCGAACCGGTAGGTCGCCGTGTCCTCGATGTAGACCAGGTCCACCGGGCAGATGTGCCGGTAGTCGAAGAGCGCGACCGTGCTCATGATGAGCTCTTCGCGAAGCTCCTCCGCGAGCGTCGCGTTGTCCTTGCCCGCCAGCCTGACCCAGGTGGTCCTGTCGGTGGCGCGGCGCGAGATGGCCAGTTTGTCGCCGGGGCTGAGCATCGCGACCCGGACCTGGTGCGGGAAGTGACGCGACCTGGTCAGCCGGGCCGGCACGTACCGGGCGCTCGGCCCGCAGAAGGCGTAGAACCCGGTGGTCTCCAGGCTCGCGGTCATGTCCCTGTTGAAGGCGTCTCCGTATGTGCCGTCGATCGGGTCGAAGGGTGAATAGGTGGCCGTGGGCATGAAGTCCTTGTGCTGTGCGGCCACCTCGGCGCGCAGTCCCAGCGCCATGTCGTCCAGGTGCTGGGCGATGTTCTCCTCCAGGCCGCGCTGCTGCACCTGGGAGCTCAGGATGGTGAACACGACGGCGAAGACCACGGACGCGATCAGGTTGAGGCCGATCGCGGAGAGTACCGCCGCCGTGGTGAGACCCGGGTCGAAGATCACCATGAGCACCGCGGCGAGCAGAGTCACCACGCAGGAGAAGCCGAACGCGTACCAGCTCAGAGTGTTGCGAAGCTTGCGCGGGCTCGTACGCATGCAGAGATCTCTCTTCATCGCCGTGGGCCGCCACGATCCCCGATCCCGCTTCATGCTAACCGCATCAGCCCTTGCCGCGAGTATCACCGTGGCGTTTATGAACGAACTGCATTGACTTGTCTAGCGCGTCCATTGACGAGCAATTTCCCGTCACATTGGAGCATCTGAACATTTCTCTTCGGAGCCCTTATGTGAGGAAATATCACTAAATCTGCTTCACCGGACGTCCAGAAAGGCGACACCATGAGTGTTCTCGCTCAGATCTCCGGCAATGTCACCGCCATAGGGTACGGCCTTGCCGCCATCGGCCCCGGCATCGGCGTGGGCATCATCTTCGGCCAGGGTGTGCAGGCCATCGCCCGCCAGCCCGAAGCCTATGGGCTGATCCGCCAGAACATGCTTCTCGGCTTCGTCCTCACCGAGGCCCTGGCTCTGATCGGACTGGTCGCGCCGTTCATCTTCCGGACCATCAAGTAATCGCGCACCAAGCGGAAATTGTTCTCCTGGCGAATACATAAGCAATATTCCGAATCTGACGGCACCGGCCGGACGGCCGACGTTCCCTCAGGACTGCCAGGCCTGGCGGAAACTCCGTCGTGCCCGCGCCAGCCTCGACTTGACCGTGCCCACGGGCACCTCCAGCAGCCGGGCGGCCGCCGCCTCCTCCAATCCTTCGAGGTCGCGCAGCATCAGCACGGCCCGGTGCTCGGGCGAGAGCCGTTCCAGGACGTCGCGGATGTCCACCGCGCTCTCCACGTCCTGCCGCGACGGCAGCTCGGCCAGCTCCGCGGGCCTGGCGCGGCCGTCGCGTCTGGCGATTCTCACCGCTTCCCGTACGGCTATCGCCCGCGCCCAGCCGTACAGCGCCTCGGGCTCACGCAGCCCGCGCAGGTTCTTGAAGACGGCGATCAGCGCCTCCTGGACGGCGTCGGGTCCGCTGTCGAGCGCGATGGGGCCGCAGATCCGGCCGAGGTACGGCGTCAGCTCGTTCAGCAGGTCGCTCATCGCCATGGTGTCCCCGCGCTGTGCGGCCAGGACCAGTTCGGCCGTCACCGGGCCCGCTCCTCGATCCGGGCGGCCAGCCGCGCCAGCGCCTTACGCCCGGCCGACCGCACGCCCAGCGGCACCAGCGCGGACTGTCCCGGCACACGAAGGCCTCCGGTCTGCGCGACGAGCGTGCCACCGGGTACGGCCGTCGCCGCCAGGCCGACCAGCAGGAACCTGGACTGCATCCAGCACCAGCCCGGTCGCAGGTCGACGGCGAACCGGGCGCGCATGCCGTACCTGCTGCGAGCCTTTGCGACCAGCCGCCCGTGGCCGTCGTCGGCGACGATCCGCAGGTGCCGCATGTCCGGCTCGAACGTGCCGAACTCTCGCTCCAGGTCGCTGGCCACCTCCCAGATCCGCTCGAAGGGGGCGGGGATGACGCGCTCGGCGACATGCGCGCCCGGGATGGCGGCGGCCAGCGCGTGCAGGCGCCGCACCGGGTCCAGATCAACGACAGGCCAGTTCATATACGTCCAGAGGCGGCGAGGTTCCCAAAGGTTCCATGGAACCATCCGGGAATTCGCCGCCTCCCTGAGGGCATGAACACCACACGTCTCGGCGCCTTCGTCGCCGCCATCCTGGTCGTTGACGCCCTGGCCCACCTGTACTGGCTCATCTGGCCCGCTTCCGACCCCCGTGCGCTGTCCATGGCCGTCCTCAACATGGACGTGCCCTTCACCCCCCGGATTCTGCTGCCGCTGATCTTTCTGCTGAGCGCGGCGGCGGCCGCGATCGTGGCGGTCTCCAGGGGCCGGGGCGGATGGCCGGCGAAGGCGGTCGCGCTCGCCCTCGGGGCGGGGCTGCTGGCGCGGGGCGTGGTGGGACTGGTGTGGTGCCTCGGCTTCGGCACGGACACCGGCACGCCGTTCTACTGGCTCAACCTCCTGCTCTACACACCTGTCTGCCTGATCTCGGCCGGCGCGGTGGGCCTCATCCTGGCGCGTACGCGGAAGACGGTTGTGCGGGTTTGATCAGCGCACCGCGCCGCTACGGGACGTCCCCCGCGTGGTCGACGATGCCGGCGGCCACCTGAGCCACCGCGAAGATCACCTCGCCCTCGGGCAGCGCGCCGCCGTACGGCGGCGGCGCGGCCGATCCGCCGACGTAGACGGTGCGCCCGCCGAGCAGGACGTAGGTGTCCGGGTCGATGATGACTTCCCGGCGTATTCCCTCGCCGTCGATGTAGATGCCCACTCCTTCCCTGCCCAGCAGGTCGCTCACCTTCTCCACCCCGACGCCGTCCAGCTGCGAGAGGACGGTGTAGAGAGCGGCACGCAGGCGAGCCGCGGGAGCGCCCTCCTGGAGGATGGTCAGGACCTGACCGAACACCGCCTGCGCCTCGGGCAGGGGGATGTCCTTCGTGTCCTTTCTCAGGCGTTCCCGCAGAACGGCCGGCTCCAGGGGGAGCGAACGCAGGTAGGCGGGGTCGAACCGGCGGCGGGGATCTTCCCCGCCCTGACGCCTGGTGATCGTCTCGCTGCCTTCGTTGCGCTGGGCTCTCTCCTTTCCGTCGCCCCGGGTCCACATTTCGGTGGTGTGCCGCGAGCCGGTCTCGGCTCCTTCCTTCGGCGACGCGGCCGGCGCGGGCGCTATCTTGGGCGATCGGTAGAAGTCTCTTCTGGCGTAGCCGCCGCGGCGGTCGGGGTCAGTGGGTGATGCCGCTGAGTTCGTTGGGACTGTTCGGGAGGGACGCGGTCTTGAGGATCTTGCCTGAGGCGAGGTCGATCGCGTGGAGTCGCTTCTTCGCCGGGTCGGTGACGTACACGCTCTGGGCGCGGACGAAGATGTTCGGGCGGGGCTGCTGCCAGTCCAGGGGCTCGGTCCAGGTGCCGAGGACCGGGATGGTCCTGACGACCTTGGCCGCCACCGGGTCGATGACGTGGATCTTGCCGTCGGTGCCGAGGACGAGGGCTTCGCCCTGCGGGCCGCGGGCCAGCGAGCGGAAGGTGTAGCTGGCGCCGAGCTCCACGAGCCGCAGCTTGCCGGTCTCGGTGTCGATGAGCGAGACGCGGGTGGGACGTTCGTTTTCGGCGTCGGGGTCGGTCTTGTAGTCGCCGAGGACGATCGGCGAAGCATCGGAGCCTGACTGGTTGCCGATCCTGCCGTACTTGTCCGGGCTCGCGATCTTGGTGAACTTGCCGTTCCGGTAGAGGAGCACGCCGTTCTCGCAGCCGACGACGACGGCTTCGTCCTTGGCGGTGGCCTCGCCGTGCACGCCGGGGCACTGCTCGCTGCGGGCGAGTTCCTTCCTGCCCTTGTCCAGGACGACGATGCCGTGGCGCTCCTCTTCCGTTCCGAGGGTGACGACGAGTTCTCCGTTCCCAAGCTTGATGGCCACGCCGTGGTGGGGGGCGGCGGCGGTGTAGACCTCGCCCTTGGGCAGGCCGTTGCCGAGCTGCGCGGGGTCGAAGAGGGTGACCTCGCCGCTGCCGTCGGCGAACAGGACCGTGGTGCCGCCGTGCCTGACCACGTGCCCCGGCTTGGCGGCCTTGAACTCGTCGTTCTTGAGCGCCGGGGAGACGGCGTCGAGCACGCGGAAGCCGGTGGCGGTCGAGACGAGCATATGGCGGTCGTCTCCGGCGGGGTTGACCCGGTTGTATCCGGCCAGCGGGATGTCCTTGGCCAGGCGGAGGGTCTTGCCGTCGAGGACGTACAGGCCTCCGGCGTAGGTGGCGACGAGCGGGTCGGCGACCGGGGGCGAGGGCGGGGCCGCCGCCCGCGTGGTCGTGCCGCAGGCGGTCAGGAGGAGACCGGCGGCGATGAGGGTCGGGAAACGCATGGTGAGGACACCTTTCATTGGAGGGATGTGACGATGGCCGTGGTGTTGGTGCGCATCATGTCCAGGTAGGTCGCGGCGCCCGGTTCGCGCCGGCTGAGCGACTCGGAGAACAAGGTGACGACGCGTACGTCCAGGCGGGTCTCCGAGGCCAGGACCTGGGCCAGGCGGTCGGGATGGGAGGAGTCGGCGAAGATCGCCTTGACCTTGGTGCGCCTGATGGCGTCCGCGAGCGACTTCAGGTCGGAGGCGCTCGGGGAGGCGAGTGTGGTGCCGCTGGGGATCACCGCCCCGACGACGTCGAAGCCGTACCTTTTGGCGAAATATCCGAAGACATGGTGGTTTGTCACTAGCTTTCGGTTGCCGGCGGGGATGGCGGCGATCTGGGTGGCCATCCAGGTGTCCAGTTCGGCGACGCGGCCGCGGTAGGCGGCCGCGTTCGCGCGGACCCGGGCGGCGTCGATGCCGTCGACCTCGGCGATGACGCGCTCGGCGATCAGGTCGACGGCCTTGGCGACCTGCCGCGGATCGGTCCAGAAGTGCGGGTCGGCGTCCGCGTCGCCGATCACGCCGTCGCCGACGGCGAGGGTGGGGACGGCGGCGTCGCGCGCGGCCCGGACGTTGCGCAGCACGCCTTCTTCCAGCCCGAGGCCGTTGTAGACGACGAGGGCGGCGTGTTCCAGCCGGGCGGCCTGCTGGGCGGAGATGCCGAAGGAGTGCGGGTCGGAGTCCGGCTTCATCAGCACGGTCACCTCGGCCTGGTCGCCGACGATGTTGCGGGTGATGTCGCCGAGGATGTTCGTGGTGACGACGATGCCCGCGCCGTTCCCGGTCCCCGTCGCGCAGCCCGCCAGAACGACGATCGCCAGGAGGGCGGCGACGACGCGGCTCATCGGCCGATCTCCGTCATGTACCGCGGCGCGAAGCCGAGCCTGAACGTCCGCGCCCGTCTGAGCCCGTCGTTGTAGTCGATCTCGTGGACGGCCTCGCGCGCGGGGTCGTTGACGTAGGCGCGGGCCGTGTCCACCTGGATGACGGGATTTTCCGGTACGGCGAGCAGCTTCGTGCGCGCTGTCCGCTTCCCCGAGACGGGATCGTGGGACTGGAGCGTTCCGTCGCCGGTCAGCGACAGGACGGGCAGGCCGTCACCGGCCGCGTTCACCGCGAGCACGCCCTTGCCCTTGATCAGCTTCCAGGTCGAGCGGGTCACGTCGAGCACCCAGATGCCCTGGTCACCGGCCTTGGCGGCGAGCGTGGTGCTGCCCGGCCGGTGACGGAACTCGGTCGCCCGCGTGCCGCGTACCGGATAGCCGATCTTCTTCGCCGCGAGGTTCCCGTCGACGACCAGGGCGCCGTCGGCGCAGCCGACGACGACCCCGCGGCGGGTCACGGCGGCGCCTTCCGGCTCGCGACATTCTTCGCCGATCGTGCGGACCTGCGCCCCGGCCCTGGTCTTCACGTGTACGGCGTCGCCATCGGCCACGAGCAGGTGCCCCGCGTAGGGCACGACGGGACCAGTCGCCGAGAGCCCGCCGATCTGGGCGATCTCCCCCTTGTCCAGGCGGGTCCGGTCGTACAGCTTGACCGTGCCCTCCCCGAACCGCACCGCCGTGACGGCCGTGTCGCTGAACGCCTCGTGCGGCCCCCGCCCGGCGACCTCGCCGAGGTCGCGAACCGCTGACCGGTAGTAGTGAACGTGGTCGCCGTGATCGACCATCCACGCGCCGCCATCGACGATCCGCAGCGCGCCGCCGGACAGGAACGCGTGCCGTCCGTCACCGGTGACGGACGTGACGTCCCCGGCCTCGCCCGCGGCGGTAACCTTCCCGCTGAGCAGGTCGAGGACGTGCGCCTTCGCGCCGTCGGCCAGGACGAGCCGGTACTGCGGCTCGGCGGTCTCCTCCGCGCCCGCCACGTAACCGTGGGGAGCGGCGTTCCCGGCGGGCTGGGCGGCGCATCCGGCCAGTACCAGCAGCCCCGCGAGGGCGGTCCTCATCACTGCGTGCGATTCCTTCCGGCGATTCCGCGACCGATGGCGGAGACGAAGAACAGAGCGACGGCGACGGCCGCGATCGTGGCCCCGGCGGCCGTCCCGGCGTGCCACGACACCACCAGCCCCGCCGCGGTCGAGACGACACCCAGCACCGCGGCGCCCAGCATGATCATCGGGATGCGGTTCGCCCACAGCGCCGCCGCCGCGGGCGGCGCGACCAACAGGCCGAAGACGAGCAGGGTGCCGACGATGTGGAAGGACGCGACGATCGCCAGCGTGAGCAGGCCGAGCAGCAGCACGTGGGCCAGCCGCGGCCGCATGCCCAGCGTGTGCGCCTTACGCGCGTCGAAGGCCAGCGCGACGAACAGCCGATGACCCAGCAGCGCGACCAGCGAGCAGACGCCGAGCGCGACGGCCAGATGGACCAGATCCCGCGGCCGCACCCCGAGGACGTCTCCGAAGAGGAACGCGGTCAGATCCACCGCGAACGACTCCGAGTGCGACACCACGATCACGCCGAGCGCGAGCATCCCGGCGAACAGCAGGCCGATGCCGGTGTCCTGCGACAGCTTCGGCGACCTGCTGATCGCGCTCACGCCGAGCGCCATGGCACCGGCGCTCACCAAGCCGCCGACCAGGACATTGACCCCGATCAGCGAGGCGACCGCGACCCCCAGCAGCATCCCGTGCGACATCGCGTCGCCCAGGAAGGCCATACCGCGCAGCACCACCCACGTCCCCGCCAGGGCGCAGATGAGGGAGACGAGGATCCCGCCCATGAGGGCATGCCGCACAAACGACACCTGAAACGGATCTAGCAACCAATCCATGGCAAAGCACTCTACAATGAAAACCATTATCAAATTCAACTCGGAGGTGTCCGTGACCGTCGTGATCAGTGATCTCAGTGCCGGGTACGGCAGGCGGACCGTCCTGCACGGCCTCGACGCCCGCTTCCCGGGGCCGGGCGTCACCGCCGTGGTGGGGCCGAACGGTTCCGGGAAGTCGACGCTGCTGGCCGTACTGGCCGGAGTCGTCAAGCCGCTGGCGGGAACGGTGTCGCGGGACGGCGGCAGGCGTCCCGGCTACGTGGTTCAGCGCAGCCAGGCGTCCGACACCCTGCCCATCACGGTCCGGCAGACGGTGGCCATGGGCCGGTGGGCACGTCGTGGCGCATGGCGGCCGCTGTCCCGGCGGGACTGGGCGGTGGTCGAGGCGTGCATGGCCCGGCTGGGCATCCAGGACCTGGCGGGCCGCCGCCTGGGCGCGCTGTCGGGCGGGCAGCGGCAACGCGCGCTCCTGGCCCAGGGGCTGGCGCAGGAGCCGGACCTCCTGCTGCTCGACGAGCCCGCGACAGGGCTCGACGCGGAGGCTCAGCAGCACATCTCCGACGTACTCGACGAGGTACGCGCCGACGGAGCCACGGTGATCCACGCCACCCATGACCTGCGCACGGCGAAACGCGCGGACCACTGCCTCCTGCTCGACCAGGGCCGCCTCACCGCAGAGGGGCCCCCGTCCGAGGTCCTGACCGCCCAACGCCTGGGCCCGCTTCCCTGATCGAAGCGGCACCCCCGAGCGCGAGCAGCCGGAACCCGCCCCAGCCCGCGCACCCCGAGCGACGGCCCGATCCTGAGCTCCACGGAGCCGGAGTGCACGCGGGCGAACCTATGGGGATTGCGTTTGACCGGGATCATGGCTGATCGAGATCATGTTCCGTTATGAGGCGTAGATGGGTGATTGCGACGTTGACAACGGTGCTGGCGGCCAGCGGGGGTGTAGCGGCGGCGGACAGCGTCGATCCGCCGGAGGCGGGCGCGCCTACCGGTGCCGACGGCGCAGTGAAGCATGGGGCCTCGCCACTGCCCCCACCCAAGGGGGCATGGCCGAAGTCCGGGACCCTCACGGTCTATCTGTGCGCAAAGGACAGCGCGCTGCCGGGTTGTCGCGGCAGGGCGGCGACGGCGGAGCAGAAGAGGCGGCTCGAAAGGCTCCTCAAGCGGCTGCCCGGTGTTTCCGGGCTACGGTTCGAGGATCAAGAGGAGGCCTACCGGAACTTCCGCGATAAGTACCGTGACAACAAGCCGCTGATCGCAGCCGCCCGTAAAAGCGACATGGCCGAATCGTTCAGGGCCAAGGTCGAGGTCGTGAACACCCGGCAGACCGACAGACTGGCCAAGCTGAATGGAGTCGCCTCTGTCTATGCGTGGAGAACAGACTTCTGGGTCGGCAAGGCTCACGCGAAGGTCAGTCTCTGCGCTCCGTCGAATGAGCCAGGACTCTGCGAGGGCCAGACCACAGACCCTGAGCGCGAGGCCATCTTCGAGGCCCTGAGAAATCTCCAGGGCGTGAAGAAGATCTACTTGGAGCCGCGCGAGCACGCGGCCAAGAACTGGCGGCGCGTCTTCGCCACCACCACCCTCAAGCCGAAGGTCATCGCATCGTTCTCCGGCGAGATCTTCCACCTCGTGCTTGCCAACCCGGCCGACCTCGCTCCGATCACCGCCGCACTCAAAGGGCTTCCCGGAGTGAAGGAGATCTCACTGCACCGCTGACACCGCCCCATGCGGCCGGCCACCTCGGTCAGGCGCCTGATGCGGCGCTGGAGCGAGCACCTCGCCTCGGTCCGCCACGTCACCGGTTACGTCCGCCCCGGGCTGGAGCTCATCTCGCTCGACCCCAAACTGAGCGCGACCGTCATCGGGCCCGAGGCGTTCGCGGACGAGGCGGCCATGACCATCAGCTCCCCGGCTGGCGGCCGTCGACGTCGGCGCGCTCAACCAGCTCGGCTGCTTCAACGCCCAGGTCATCTACACGGTCACCGATCCCGGGACGGCCGGCCGATGGGCCGCCTTGCTGTATGAGGAGATCCAGAAACTGCCCGAACAGGCCAGCACCCCCGCCAGGCGGTTCGACCCGGCGCTCAGATCCGACCTGCTCGCGCTGCGCACGAGCGGCGACTGGTACCACATCATCGGCGGCCGCGACGACGAGGGAGCCGTGATCGTCTCCCTGCTGCCCGAACCCGTCGGCTTCAGCGACGCCCTGTCCGGCAGGGTGGCCAACGTCGTCCCCGTCCCCACCGTGCGGGACGCCGCCCGCCGGATGAACGCCTACACCCAGACGGTGGGCGTCTATCCCGACTCGCTCAAGGCCCAGCTCAGGGACATCGTCCCGCTGTACGGCGTGCAAAGGCTGGTGTCACTCGGCTACGCCACCCACTTCCGCCCCGAACTCCCCCAGGACGCGATGGAACCACTGCGCCGCATGGTCAAGTGGATCGTCGACGAGACCTACGAGCCCGCGGACACCCCTCCGCTCGGCCACCTGCCGCCGCGGGAGGGGCGATGACCGAGCGCCTGGCCGAGGACTTCGACCACCTCGACCCCGCCTTCACCCCCGACGTGGCTCTGCGCGTCCATCGGAGCATCAGGGAACGCGGCCGCGTCGTCCGCTCCTACGCGCACGGTGGATTCTGGATCCTGTCGCACTACCAGGACGTGCGGAACGCCCTGCGCGATCACGAGACCTTCAGCTCGGCCTCCGGCGTCTTCTTCCCCCGAGCCGCCGGAACGCCGCTGTTCGCCCCGCTCGAATACGACCCTCCCGGGTGACCGCCGCGTTCGCCCGCCGGCTCAAGGAGGCCGGCAGCACCGTGGTCTACAAGGAGTACGGCACGGCCGACCACGACGTCACGGGCACCTCGTGGCCCGACGTGAAGGCGTGGCTGTCCCGGCACCTCTGAGGGCGGGGCGGCGGGCGGCCGGTCAATCGTCCGGGGGGCTGAGCCAGGCCTGGAGGCCGTCCAGGAACAGGTCGAGCCGGCGGTGGAGGAACTGCTGCGCTGCCTGACCATCGCCCACACCGGCATCCGCGCCGCCCTGCGGGACGTCGAACTGCACGGCCACCTCATCAGGAAGGGCGAAACGGTGGTCCTGGCGGCCAACGCCGCCAATCGCGACCCCGCCAGATTCCCGGCCCCGACACCCTCGACCTGAAGCGGCTGGCCGTCCGGCCGGAAGAGGTACCGATGCGCACCGACTCCAACATCTACGGCGTACGCGCACTACCGGTCACCTTCTAGACACCGATGGGCCGTAGCCATGAAGCCGATCGCGAGGCTCCCTCGGATTTCAGGTGTGGGGCATACCCTGCCGCACGAGTGGGAGGGCCAGGCCTGGCCCTCCCCGCAGGCCGAGTCCGCGTCTACTTCGGCATGAGGACCTTGTCGATGATGTAGACGGTGGCGTTGGCGGTGGGAACGTTGCCGCAGACGACCTTGGCATCGTTGACCGTGTAGGTCTCGTCGGAGCCCTTGGTCATCAGCTTGCCGCCCTGCAGGGTGGCGAGCTCGGCCTCGGCGAGGTCGGCGGGCGCGTTCTTCCCGGCCACGACGTGGTAGGTGAGGATCTTGGTCAGCGTCTCCTTGTCGGCCAGGGCCTTGTCCAGGGTGGCCTTGGGGATGGCGGCGAACGCGTCGTTGGTGGGCGCGAAGACCGTGATGTCCTTGGCCGAGTTGAGGGTGTCGACCAGGCCCGCCTTCTTGACCGCGGTGACCAGCGTGGACAGGACCGGGTTGTTCGAGGCCGCGGTGGCGACCGGGTCGTCGGCCATGCCGGTGAAACTGCCCTCCCCATCAGCCGGTACGGCGGAGCAGGCCGCGCCGAACGGCCCGTCGGCCATGGCGGAGCTGGTGGCCGGGGCGGGCTGAGTGGTGGTGGCGGCGGGCGCGCTGGGCGCGGCCGAATCGGTGGCGCCGGAGCCGCAGCCGGTGGCCACGATCAGGGCGGTGGCGGAGGCGGCGAGGATGCCGGAGTACTTCATGGGGTTCATCTCCTAGGTGATGGAATTACCGTGGTGAGAGGGGTGGCGGTCACGCGACGGTGACCACGATCGAGTGCCTGCCCGTGGCGCCGTCCGGGAAGGGCGGGACCCTGGTGGGCGGTTGGGTGCGGCCGGTGGTGTCGGTCGCGCGGACCTGGAGGGTGTGGGTGCCCGGAACCGCCTGCCAGGTCCAGCTCCACTGGACCCAGGTGTCGGCGCTGGGCGTGGCGGCCAGCCGTACCGGCTGCCAGGGGTTCTCTCCGACGCGGACCTCGACGGCGGCGACGCCGCGGTGCTGCGCCCAGGCGACGCCGGCCACCGTCACCGGGCCCGGGCGGAGGGTGGCGAGCGGGACGGGTACGTCGATCCTGGAGGCGGTCTTGATCGGCGCGTCGGTGGCCCAGCCGCGCTCGGTCCAGTAGGCCTGCCGCCGGTCGTAGCGGGTCGGGTGGAGCTCGACCACCCATTTGGTGGCGGAGACGTAGCCGTACAGACCGGGAACGACGAGGCGGGCGGGGTGGCCGCGCTCGGCGGGGAGCGGCTCGCCGTTCATGCCGACGGCCAGCATGGCGTCGCGGCCGTCCAGGATCGCGGCGAGCGGGGTGCCGGCGGTCCATCCGTCGGCCGAGCGGCTGAGCAGCTGGTCGGCGCCGGGCGGGATGCCGGCCTCGCGCAGCAGGGTGGCGAGTGGCAGGCCCAGCCAGCGGGCGTGGCCCGCGTACGGGCCGCCGACCTCGTTGGAGACGCAGGTGAGGGTGATGTCGCGTTCGATCAGTCCCCGCGCGAGCACGTCCGCCAGGGTGAGCTCGATCGTCGAGGCGCCGACCACGCGCAGGGTCCAGGTGGCGGCGTCGAGCCGGGGGACGGACAGGGCGGTGTCGACGCGGTAGAAGGCGGCCTTCGGCGTGGTGAAGGGGGTCAGTCCGGGGATGCGCAGATCGGTCCCGGGTGGCAGGGGTCTGGCCGGGCTCGCGGGTCTGGGCAGGGTGAAACGGGCACGTGGCGGTTCGGCGGGCAGCAACCGCGTGGCCAGCCCGCCCAGGCTCGCCAGCGCGACCACGCCGAGCCCGGCCCGGAGGATCCGCCGCCGTGCTGCCGGCTCTTCGGCGGGCGGGCGGGTCAGCGTGGTGAGGGTGAACGTGCCGGTCAGGACCGCGGCCAGGGCGGGCAGCAGATCCGTCGCGACCATCGCGGGCCGGGTCGCCGCGGCGAGCGTACCCAGGACGCCGAGCCCGGCGACGCCCGCCATCGCGAGGCCGCGCCGGTGGGCTGCCAGGACACCCAGCCCCGCCGAGATGGCCATCAGGGCCAGCAGGATGCCGCCCACCAGCACGGCCTTGTCCGCGGTCCCGAACGTGCGTACCGCGAACTCCTTCACCGGCGCCGGCGCCAGGTCGATCGCGGTCGACCCGATCGTCACCACCGGCGAGCTCTGCCCGCCGGTGAAGCGCGCGACGAGCTCCGCGACCGCCAGCGCGGCGGCCACGCTCAGCAGCCCGGCGCGAGCTGCGCGGATGACGTGGTGCGATTCTCGTCTCACGGCCGGTATTCGGAGCAGGCCGCCGACCGGCTTGGTCGGGCGCCGCCCAATCCGTGAACGGCGCCGCTCCGAATACAGGGACGTGACCAACAGCCGCGAGCGGAACGAGCCCGATCAGCACCGGACGGGCCCCGGGCCGGCGCCCCCGGTGCAGGAACTGCTGCGGCAGAGCGGCCGAGGCGACCGTGACGCCTTCGCCCGGCTCTATGACCAGGTCGCGGGGGTGCTGTACGGGCTCGTGCTCCGCGTCGTCCGCGATCGCGGCCAGAGCGAGGAGGTCGTCCAGGAGGTGCTGCTGGAGATCTGGCGGCAGGCTCCCCGATACGACGGCTCACGCGGCGGCGCGATGGCGTGGATGACGACCATCGCCCACCGGCGCGCGGTCGACCGGGTCCGTTCCGCCCAGGCCGGCGCCGACCGTGAGGCCGCGGCGGGACGGCGCGAGGCGGCCGGCGGCGACTACGACAGCGTCGCCGAGGCGGTCGAGGACCGGCTGGAACGCGAGCGGGTACGGCGCTGCCTCGGCGGTCTGACCGACCTGCAGCACCAGGCCGTGACGCTGGCCTTCTACGGCGGCCACTCCTACCCCGAGGTGGCCCAGCTGCTGGCCACGCCGCTGGGCACGATCAAGACACGCATGCGCGACGGGCTCATCCGGCTGCGCGACTGCCTGGGGGTGACGACGTGAAGGAGAACACCCACACGCTGTCGGGCGCCTACGCGCTCAACGCGCTGCCCGCGGAACAGGCCCGCGAGTTCGAACGCCACCTGGCCCGCTGCCCCGACTGCGCCGAGGAGACCCGGGGGTTGTGCGAGACCACGGCCCGGATGGCCGCGGCCGTCCGGCACGAGCCTCCGTCCGCCCTCAGAGCCCGCGTGCTGGAGGAGATCGGCGCCGTCCGCCAGGTGTCCCCGATCGTCCCCGCCGCGGTGGGCCGGGCCGGCCGCCCGCACGCGCGGCTGCTCGCCGGACGGGCCGCCGCCGCACTCCTCGTGGCGGCCGCGCTGGTGCTGGGAGTCCTGCTCGTACGCACCAACGACCGGCTGGCCGAGGAACGCGCCCAGGCCGGCCGGATCTCCGCCCTGCTGGCCGCACCCGACGCCCGCCAGGTGTCCGCCCGCGTCGGCGCCGCGACCGTCACGGCGATCTACTCCCCCGCCAAGGCGTCGGTGGTGCTCGTCACCGCGGGCATGCCCACGCCGCCGCCCGCCCACGACTACCAGGTGTGGCTCATCGGCCCGGACGCGATCAGGCCGGCGGGACTGATGCCCGGACGCCCGGTGCCGATGCTGGCCGGACCGGTCCGCGCGGGCGACAAACTGGGCATCACCCTGGAACCTCAGGGCGGCTCCCGGCAGCCCACCACACCACCGCTGACCGTGATCGCACTCAGGTCCTGATGAGGCTCGACAGAATAAAAATATTGCCATACACTTATTTCCATGCCGAGAGTCGCCGATCACGCACAGCGCCGCCGCCAGGTGGTGGAGGCCACAATGCGGGTCATCGCGGCACGGGGCATGGAAGGGCCCACGGTGGCCGAGGTCGCCGCGGAGGCCGGGGTCTCCGTCGGGCTGGTGCAGCGCTACTTCCCGACGAAGGACGAGATGCTGCTGCTGACCTTCGAGTTCCTCGGCGCGCGGCTGGTGGAGCGGCTCAAGAACGTCTGGGAGTCGGGTGGCACGGTCAAGGACCGCCTGCGCCGCTGCCTGCTCGAACTGCTTCCACTGGACGACGAACGCATCGCCGAGATCAGGATCTACCAGGTCTACTGCGGCAGGGCGGTGAGCAATCCCGCCCTGCGCAGGGTGCAGGTGGCGCTGTACTCCACGGCCCGGGCCGATCTCGCGGCGGCCCTCGCCGAGGCGCAGGCCGCGGGCGAGATCTCTGCCGCCAGGGACCCGGACGAGGAGGCGGCGGCGCTGTGGGCGCTGGTCGACGGGCTCGCGCTGCACGCTTGCGCCGATCCCGGCGGGCTGCCGCCGGCCATGGCCGAGCGCCTGGTCGACCGGCAGCTTGACCGCCTGTTCGGCTGAGGCCCAGCCTCGTGACTTGTTTTTGAACGAACGTCCAGCGATAGAAATTGGCCAAGCGTACAAGAAAGAGGTGAAGGCCATGACGGACACCGCGACGCAACTCCTCCCGCCGAGCGCGTATTTCAGCGCCGACTGGTACGAACGGGAGCAACTGCATCTGTTCGGCCGCACCTGGCGCTACGCCGGCACCACCGACGACCTCAAGGCGCCCGGTTCCTATCGGGCGCTGCAGGTGGGGCGGCACCCGCTGGCCGTCGTGCGCGGCAAGGACGGTGAGCTGCGCGCCTTCCACAACGTGTGCCGGCACCGCGGCACCGCCGTCCTGTCCGGCAGCGGGGTGGCGGACAAGCGGATCGTCTGCCCGTACCACAACTGGACCTACGGGCTCGACGGCTGCCTGCTGGCCGTCACCCAGCGCAACGAGGTCGACCCGCACCTCGACCGCTCCACGCTCGGCCTGCACCCGGCCTCGGTGGCGATCTGGCGCGGCCTGGTGTTCGTCCACCCGGACCCAGAACCGGAGCCGCTGACCGACTGGCTGGCCGACCTGCCCGACCGCATGCCGCCCTACGATCCGCAGCAGCTCGCCGAGGTGGTCGCCCCGCAGCAATACCACATCAAGGCCAACTGGAAGGTGTTCATGGAGAACGCCTTGGACAACTACCACCTGGGCTACGTGCACAAGGACACGCTCGTCGGCTACGACCACAAACGCCAGGAACAGTACGCCTGCGGGGACCGGCACTGGTTCTTCTACGAGCCGCCGCTGAAGCCCGGCCGGTTGACGCCCATGGAGGCCCAGGCCGGGCTCAGGCCGATCGCCACCGAACCCCGCTGGTACGGCTCCGCGTTCGGCCTGTTCTTCCCCAACCTGTTCGTGCTGTCCTCGGCCGTCTGGTGGTCGAGCATCGAGGTGATCCCCACGGGCCCCGAGACCACCACGTTCGAGATGCGCACCCGGTTCCTGCCCGGCCAGAAAGGCAGGCTCGCCGTGGCGGGGCTGAAGGCGGCCGTGGGCGAGCTGACCAGGCGGCTCCTGCGCAAGGAGCGTACCTACGACCTGATCGAGGAGGACGTCTTCTGCTGCGAAGCCGTACAGGTGGGCATCAGGTCGCCGCACTTCTCCGTCGGCCCGATCGCCTACCGCTACGAGCGCGGCATCCAGGCCTTCCAGCGCAACGTCCTCGACTACGTGCCGCTGGAGACGGGGCGGTGATCGTCACGGTGCCCGGCGGCCGGCTGGCCGTCGTGGTACGGCAGGGCGGCGCCGCCACGCCCGTGCTGTTCCTGCACGGGCTCAACAGCTCGGCCGACGTGTGGACCGCCGTCATGGGCCTGCTGCCGCGCGACCGCGCGCTGGCCGCCATGGACCTGCGGGGGCACGGCGGCTCCACTCGTGAGGGTTCCTTCGGGGTCGAGCGGCAGACGGCCGACGTGCTCGCGGTTCTCCACCGGCTCGGCTGGCCGAGAGCTCACCTCGTCGGCTCCTCGTACGGCGGCGGCCTCGCCCTGGCCGTGGCCGCCGCACACCCCGGCCGGGCCGCCACGGTGACGATGTTCGGCACCGCGCTCGACCCGGCTCCCGGCACCCTGAAACCGGCCCTGGACCTGCTGGCCCACGCCGGGGTCACGGGCTTCTTCGCCGCGATCGCCCCCGAGTGGACCTTCGCCCCCGGCGCCGATCCGGGCGTGGTGGCCGAGGCCAACCGGGTGGCCGCCGCGAACTGTCCGGCGGCTGTCGCCCGGCTGCTGGAGGCGGGATTCACCGCCGACTTCCGGCCGGCGGCGGCAGAGGTGGCCTGCCCGGTGCTCGTCGCGCGCGGCGAGCACGACAGGACCTGCCCGCACGAGGCCGCCGCGAAGACGGCGGCAGCGCTGGGCACCGAGCAGCACACCGTGCCGGGCGCCGGTCACCTGCCCATGGCCGAGGCGCCCGAGCCGACCGCCGCCCTGATCGCGAGCACCTGGAGGCGGCGATGAGGGACGGCCCGGCGACAGCGGCCGGCCAGGCGGCGCGTGTGGGCGTGGGCTTCCGGGTGGGCCTCGCCGCCAGCTCCTTCGGCGTGCTGGCGGCGCTGCTCACCCCCGCGCAGATCCTGCTGCCGCTGCAGGCCGCCGAGCTGGGCGGCGCGTCCAAGGCGGGCACGCTGGCGCTGGTCTCCTCCTTCGGCGGCCTGGCCGGTATCGTCGCCGCCCCGCTGGTCGGCATGGTCTCCGACCGCACCCGGTCCAGGTACGGCAGGCGCCGTACCTGGGTGCTGGCCAGTGCGGCGGCCGGGGCGCTCGGGCTGGCCGGTCTGGCCGCGGCGACCAGCGTCCCGGCGCTGATCCTGGCCTTCGGCGTGCTCCAGATCGGTATCGGCGGCGTGATCGCCAGCTCGCTCGCCCTCGTCTCCGACCAGGTGCCGCGGCGGCAGCGGGGCGAGGTCTCCGCGGTGTTCGGCGTGGCCGGCGCGCTGTCCCCCGTCTTCGGCGCCTGGGTGTTCAGCCTGCTGGGTGGCGACGTGCCCCGCGCCTACCTGGTGCTCGGCGTGCTGATGCTGGGCGGCGGGCTCCTGCTGCTGGTCACCGTCCGCGAGCCGTCCAGCAGCTCGGACGCGGTCCGCCCGTGGGACTGGCAGGAGTGGCTGGCCTGTCTGCGGCTCAGCCCGCGCCGCGACCCCGACCTCGGCTGGATGTGGCTGACCCGGTTCCTGGTCTTCCTCGGGCTCGCGCTCTCGCTCGGCTTCGGCCTCTACTGGGTGCAGGAAGTACTCGGTCCCGGCGCCGGACCCGCCGAGGTGGCCGAGTACATCGCGGTCTCCACCACCGTGTACGCGCTGGTGGCCGTGGTCTCCGGGATCGTCGCCGGCGTCGTCTCCGACCGGCTGATGCGCAGGAAGGCGTTCGTCGTCGGCGCCGGGCTCGTGCTCAGCGTGTGCTCGGTGGCCAACCTGGCCTGGCCGACGTGGACGGGCATCCTCGTCGTCGCCGCCGTCACCGGGCTGGCCTTCGGCGTCTACTCGACCATGGACCTCGCCGTCGCCGCCGACGTGCTCCCCCGCGCCGGCGAGCGCGCCCGCGACCTGGGCGTGCTGCAGAGCGCCAACACCTTTCCCAGCCTGGCCGGACCGGCGCTCGGCGCCGTGATGTTGTCCGGCGCCGGATTCACCGGCCTCTACGCCGCCGCCGCGCTGTGCATGGCCGGCGCCGCCTTCACCGTCACCCGGATCACCGCGATCCGCTAGCCGAAGGAGTACACCGTGCGATTGAGCCTCAGCTTCAGCGGGTTCGGGCCGCTGCCGCCCACGCTGCGCGCGGCCGCCGCGGCGGAGGCGGCCGGGCTGGACGGCGTGTGGATGTGCGAGCACCTCGGCTTCACCGACGCCGTGGTGCCCGCCGCCGCGGTGCTGGCCCGCACCGGCCGCCTTGAGGTGGGCCTGGTCGGGCCCGCTCCGATCGCCCGGCATCCCGCGCTGCTGGCGATGGAGCTGGCCTCGCTGGCCGCGCTCGCCCCCGGACGGGTCCGCGTCCAGGTCGGGCTCGGCGACGCCATGCTGGCCGGCATGCTCGGCGGCGACCACCGCCAGGGCCTGCGCGTCGCCGGAGAGCTGGTCGAGGTGCTGCGGCGGCTGCTGGCCGGGGAGAGCGTCGACGGGGAACTGGCCGGGCACCGCTTCGCCGGCTGCGCCATCGCCGCGCCGCCGGTGGCGCCGGTCATCGACCTGCTGGCCGTCCGGCCGCGCATGCTGGATCTGGCGGGGCGGGTCGCCGACGGCGTCTCGCTGACCGCCGGCGCCTCGCTCGGCTATCTGGCCGCCTCCGTCTCCTCGCTGGTCAAGACTCTGGCCGGGGCCGGGCGCGACCGGGCGGACTTCCGGATCTCGGCGACCGTGCTCGGCGCGATCGCCGAGGACGAGGAGAGCGCCGCGGCGATGCTCGTGCCGATCCTGGCCGGGTTCAGCCCGTCCGGGTTCGAGGTGACCGCGCCCGGCCTGTTCGACCCCGCCGCGCTGGCGGACGCCCGAGCGGGGCGGATGCCGATGGCCGGGCTGCTGACCACCGCCGCCGTGGCCGAGCTGGCTCTGGTCGCCACGCCGGGCACGCTCCCCGCGGCACTGGCCCGCCTGGCCGCGACCGGGATCGACGAGGTCGCGCTCGGCCTGGTCAACCCGCCCGAGCAGCTGCCCGGCCTGGTGGAGTCACTCGCGAAGGCCAGGCCATGACCTACACCCTCGCCGACCTGGTCGTCCCCGACCCCTATCCGCTCTACCGGGAGCTGCGCGAGCGCGCGCCGGTCCATCGGGTACGCGACGGCCTCTGGCTGATCAGCCGGTACGCGCACGTGCGGGCCCTGCTGCTCGACCCGCGCGCCACCAGCGATCCGTCGGCCCGGCCCGACTACCGGGACTGGGCCGAACGGCACCTCGACGGGGTGGACGGGCCGGTGGCCCGCTGGCAGCGCTCGATGTTCGTCTTCATGGACGACCCCGAGCACCGGCGGCTGCGGCAGCTGTTCCAGCAGGCGTTCACGCCCGCCTCGGTGCACGCGCTCCGGCCCCGGCTGGAGGCGGCGGCGGCCGGATTGGTGAAGGCGGCGGGAACCTCCCTGGAGGTGGTGTCGGAGTTCGCCCTGCCGCTGACGACCGCGCTCATCGGCGAGCTGCTCGGCGTGCCGGAGGAGGACCGCGCCGCCTGCGTGCGCAGGGCCGAGATCACCGGGCGCACGCTGGCGCCGGTCGTGCCGCCCGAGGCGCTGGAGGCGGCCGCCGAGTCGCTGGCCGAGTCGACCGGCTACTTCCTCGGCCTGGTCGAGCGGCGCAGGCGGGAGCCGCGCGAGGATCTGCTGACCGCGCTCACCGCGGTCATGACGCCGCAGGAGGCGGTCTCCAGCGCCCTGCTGCTGTTCAACGCCGGGCACGAGACGACCACCGCTCTCATCGCCAACGCGGTGCACGTGCTGCTCGGACATCCCGGCCAGCTCGATCTGCTGCGGGCCACGCCGTCGCTGCTGGCCGGCGCGGTCGAGGAGGTGCTCAGGTTCGAGCCGTCCTTCCAGTTCGGGGCCAAGGTGACCCGCGCGCCGATCGAGCTGGACGGGGTCACGATCCCGGCCGGGGCCGTGGTCGTCCTGCTGGGCGCGGCGGCCAACCGGGATCCGGCCGAGTTCCCCGACCCGGAACGCTTCCTGATCACCCGCACGGAGGGCAGGCACCTGGCGTTCGGGATGGGCATGCACCACTGCCTGGGCGCGCCGCTGGCCCGCATGGAGGCGCAGGTCGCGCTCGGCGCGCTCCTGGCCGCCTGGCCGTCCTTCGAGGCCGGTCCGGGTGAGCCGGTGCGAGCGGCTCCGGCCGGCGCGCTGCGCACCCTCGAACGCCTGCCCATCAGGAGGTGCTGAACGATGAACATGACGACCCGCGTGGCCGTACCGGCCGGGGGCGGCGCTGCCGTACGGGGAAATGTCAGGGAGGATCTCGCCCGGCATCTCGCCTCGGGCGGCGACAGCGCGTTGCACCACTCACCGGAGGCGGCGCTGGCCGCCATCCGCGCCGCCGGGCTGCGCGGCCGTGGCGGCGCGGGCTTCCCGGTCGCCGCGAAGATCGAGGCGGTCCGGGCGGCGAGCGGGCCGCGCGTGCTCGTCGCCAACGGGGATGAGGGCGAGCCGGCCAGCGTCAAGGACCGCTACCTGATGCGCACCCGCCCCCACCTGGTGATCGAGGGCATGCTCCTCGCCCGCCGCATCGTGGGAGCCGACCGCGCGATCATGTACGTCTCCGACGGGCCCTCTGCTCGTTCGGTACGGCAGGCGCTGGCGGAGCGACCGGCACCGATCGAGGTTTTCGACGCCGAGCCCGGATTCGTCAGCGGCGAGGAGACCGCGCTCGTCCGCGCGATTAACGGCGGCCCGGCCAAGCCCACGGCCAAGCCGCCCCGGCCCTACGAACAGGGCGTCGCCGGCCGTCCCACGCTGGTGCTCAACGTCGAGTCGCTGGCCAGGACTGCGCTGCTGACCCGGTTCCGGCGCAGCGGCCTGCTGGTGACGCTCTCGGGTTCGGGTGGCGCGCCGGTGCTGACGGAGGTCCCTCACGGGGTACGGCCGGCCGAGCTGGCCGCCCGCTTCGGCTTCGACGCCCGCCGGGGCTTCCTGGCCGGTGGCTTCTCCGGCGGCCTGCTGCCGCCCTCGGCCGGGGACACACCGCTGACCCACGAGGCCATGCGCGCGATCGGCAGCACACTCGGCTGCGGCGCCCTGGTGGCCATCGGCCGCGACGACTGCCCGGTCGCGGCCGCCGCCGACGTGCTGGCCTTCTTCGACCGGGCCAACGCCGGCCAGTGCGGAAGCTGCTTCAAAGGCACCAGCGCCATGGCCGGGGCCGTTGAGGCACTGCGCGCCGGAACGGCGGTCCCCGAGCAGGTGGAGCGGTTGGAGCAGTGGGCGGCGCGGCTGCGCGGCCGGGGCGCCTGCGGCACGCTCGACGCCGCCTGCCTGACCGCGGACAGCCTGCTCCGCCACTTCCCGCAGGAGATCCGGCACCACCTGGCCGAGTCGTGCGCGCGCTGCGCCCGGCTGCCGGTGGGCGCCGACACCCGCTTCCGGGTGCACCCACCCGAACCCGAGGAGGACTGACGGATGCGCGTGAACGTCGACGGCACCAAATGCGCCGCCTACGCGCTGTGCGCGGAGATCGCGCCCCAGGTCTTCGACCTGGACGACTTCGGCTACGCCGTGGCGACGCGGGAGGACGTCCCGGCGGAACTGGAGGCGGCGACCGGGGAGGCCGTCGAGGCCTGCCCCGCCCAGGCGATCCGCCGCCTTTGACCGCTGGCGGACCAAACCAAGGGAGTGTGACATGAGCGACGACGAGCGGCGTATCCGCGAACTGCACGACGGCTGGGTGACGGCCAACGGCACCGGTGACATCGGCTGGCTGCGTGCCCATCTGGCCGGTGACGACTTCGTCATGTGGAACACGCTGGGCAGCAACTTCTTCGGCCTCGACGGCATCGTCGGGCTCTGGAAGCAGCTGATCGCGATGGCGGGCGAGGCCGTACCCCGGAAGGTCGTCTCGCGGGCGTGGGACGAGCGGATCACGGTCGGCGGGGACCTGGCCGTGGTCAGCTACCTGTGCCGGCTGACCGTCGACTTCGGGCCACGCGGCGAGGAGGCGGGCGGCGACCTGGACCAGCGCTACCGCGCCACCGAGGTCTACCGCCGGCGCGACGGCGACTGGAAGATGATCCACTACCACGGCTCGCCGCACGAGCCCGGCGTCATGGGCGGGTCATGACCTTCTCCGTGGCCGCCCGCTGCGCGCGTACCGGCCAGATGGGTGTCGCGGTGGCCTCGCACTCCCTCGCGGTCGGCGCGGTGGTGCCGTGGGCCCGTGCGGGCGTGGGCGCCGGAGCCGCCCAGGCGCTCACCGACCCGCGGTACGGCCGGCGACTGCCGGAACTGCTGGCCACCGGCCTGACGCCCCGGCTGGCGCTGAAGCTCGCCATGACCGATGACGGGAGCGCCGCGCTGCGCCAGATCGGCCTCGTGGACGTCCATGGCCGCACCGCCGGGCACACCGGCGGCGGTTGCGTGGCCCACGCGGGCTGGCGGGCCGGCGCGGGCGTCGTGGCCCAGGGCAACATGCTCGCCGCCGACGGGTTGTGGGACCTCATGGCCGACCGGTTCACCGGCACGCCGGGCGAGCTGGCCGACCGGCTGCTGACGGCCCTGCGTGCCGCCGACAAGGCGGGTGGCGACGTGCGCGGCAGGCAGGCCGCGAGCCTGCTGGTCGTGGACGCGACGCCGGCGGGCGGCGTCCTGCTCGACCTGCGCGTCGACGACCACCCCGACCCGCTGGCCGAGCTGGAGCGCCTGCTCGGGCTCTGGCGCGGCGACCGCCTGATGCGCTCGTCCATCGACGCCATGCTCGCGGGCGGCGACCCGGAGCCGATCCTGGCCGATCTCGACCTGGCCCAGCAGGCCTTCGGCGCGGGCAACAGGGAGCCCTCGTTCTGGCGGTGCCTCGCCCTGGCCGCCGCCGACGAGAGCCTGCTCGACGAGCTCGTCCGGGAGAACCCGGGCTGGGGCGAGCTCTATCGCAGCATCACATCCACCGTAGAGAGGACATCATGCTCGAAATCAGTGTCACCAGCGACGTCGGCCGGCTCCGGGACGTGATCGTAGGCCCCTCCAAGGCGTTCACCATGGAGGACCTCATCACCGAGGCGGAGGCCGACGGCCATGACGGCGACGAGGAACTCCTCACCGAGATGCTCGCCCGCTACTCCATCGAGGCCCCCGACCCCACGATCGCGGCCAAGCAGCACGCCCAGCTCATCGCGGTACTGGAGGAGCACGACGTGACCGTCCGCTGGGCGGACCCCGTCGACTGCGCCGTCCAGATGTACACCCGGGACATGGGCTTCGCCATCGACGACGTCTTCTTCCTGGCCCGCCCGGCCACCCCCACCCGGCGGCGGGAGCAGTCGGCGTTGCTGAGCCTGCACTCGCGCATGTCCAAGGTACGCGCGCTGGACGCCGGCTTCATCGAGGGCGGCGACGTGCTGGTCACCCCCTCCGAGGTGCTGGTCGGCATCGGCGACAGTACCGACGAGGAGGGTGTCGAGGCGCTGCGCCGGGCCATGGCCGCCGCCGGACTGTCGCGCGAGGTGGTGCCGATGCGCTTCACCCACCGGGCCGTGGTCCACCTGGACGTGCACTTCACCCTCGCCTCGCCCGAGGTCGGCCTCGTCAGCCCCGCCGCCTTCGACGCCGAGAGCCTCGACCACCTCCGCAACCGCTTCGAACTGATCACCGTGACACCGCAGGAGGTGCGGGCGCTCGCGGTCAACACGGTCGCGCTCGGACCTGACCGGCTCATCATCCAGGCCGGGCACGAGCGGCTCGAGGCCGAGCTGTCCCGGCGCGGCATCACCCCCGTACCGGTCGAGTTCTCGGAGGTCACCCGCTTCCCCGGCGGCCTGCACTGCGCGACGCTCCCGCTGGTCAGGGAGTAGGCAGGTCGTGGCCGGCCTCGACGCCGTCGCCGGGCATCTGCGGAACACCCGGTTCAGGTTCACGCCGCCGCGATGCTCGGAATCGGCCGGACCACGTGGTATCGCCGGCTCAAGGAGCTCGGCTTCGACTGACCGCTGTTCCGGATCGGAACAGTTACCGGCCCTCGTCCCGATCCACGATGGCCGCCATACGCGACGACCCACGGGAGGCTGACATGTCCTTTCAGTTCGACGACGACTACGTCCTGACCATCAACGGGAAACCACAGCGGTCCGCGGAGACCTCCACGGTGGTCAACCCCGCCACCGGCGAGATCATCGCCGAGGTTCCGGTCGCCGGTCCCGAGCAGCTCGACGAGGCCGTGGACGCGGCGCGGGCCGCCTTCCCCGCGTGGGCGGCCACCCAGCTCCGGCAGCGGCAGGCGATCGTGAACGCCATCGGCGACCGGCTGGAGGCCCACGCCGAGGAGTTCATGACACTGCTGACCCGCGAGCAGGGCAAACCCGGCGGCGGCGCCGCGTGGGAGGTCTTCGGCTCGGTCGCGTGGCTGCGCGCGATCGCCGCCCAGTCCCTTCCGGAGGAGGTCGTCGAGGACACCGCCGACCGGCGCGTGATCACCCGCTACACGCCCCTCGGCGTGGTCGGCGGCATCACACCGTGGAACTTCCCCATCCTGCTCGCGGTATGGAAGATCGCCCCCGCGCTCGTCGCCGGCAACTGCATCATCGTCAAGCCCTCGCCGTTCACCCCGCTGTGTACCCTCAAGCTCGCCGAACTGGTCCAGGACCTGCTTCCCCCCGGCGTGTTCAGCGTACTGTCGGGCGACGACGACCTGGGGAAGTGGCTCACCGCGCACCCCGGAATCGACAAGATCGCCTTCACCGGCAACACCGAGACCGGCAAGCACGTCATGCGCTCGGCGGCCGGCAACCTCAAGCGGATCACCCTGGAACTCGGCGGCAACGACCCGGCGATCGTGCTGCCGGACGTGGACCCGGCCAAGATCGCGCCGCAGCTGTTCTGGGCGGCCTTCCAGAACAACGCGCAGTTCTGCAACGCCGCCAAGCGCCTGTACATCCATGCCGACGTCTACGAGCAGGTCCGTGACGCGCTCGTCGGCTACGCGCGCACGGTCACGGTGGGCGACGGCGCCGACCCGGGCACCGATCTCGGCCCGATCCAGAACCGGCCCCAGTTCGAGAAGGTCAAGGAGTACTTCGACGACTGCGCCCGCAACGGCTACACCTTCGCCCTCGGCGGCGAGATCGACGAGTCCGCCCGAGGCTGGTTCGTCCCGGTGACCCTGGTGGACGACCCGCCGGAGAACTCGCGGCTGATGCGCGAGGAGCCGTTCGGCCCCATCCTGCCGCTGGTGCGCTGGACCGACGAGGCCGATGTGATCGCGCGCGCCAACGACACCGAGTTCGGCCTGGGCGCCAGCGTGTGGGGCAAGGACCTGGAGGCCGTCGAGCGCATCGGGCGGCAGATCGACGCGGGCACGGTGTGGCTCAACGAGGTGCACCAGTACTCCCCCGCCCAGGCCTTCGGCGGGCACAAGCAGTCCGGCATCGGTTGTGAGAACTCGTTGCACGGGCTGATGGAGTACACCAACTGGCAGACGGTCACCCTGAACAAGCGGCCCGACGCCGTCTGATGGCTGAGATGAACGGGCCCGGTGAGATCCTGCCGCACAGCGCCGCGCTGTTCCCGCACAAGAGCGCGCTGGTGACGGCGACGCGTGAACTGACCTACGCCGAGCTCGACCACGCGTCCGCGTCCGTCGCCGCGGCGCTGGCCGAGCGCGGTATCCGGCCCGGCGAGCGCGTCTCGCTGTACGCGCAGAACCGGTGGGAGTGGATCGTGGCCTACCACGCCGTGCTCAGGGCCGGTGCGGTGGTGAACCCGATCAACGTGATGCTCACCCCGGACGAGGTGCGCCACGTCCTGCGCGACTGCCAGGCGGTGGCGCTGTTCGCCTCAGGCGACGAACTCGCCGCCCTGGGCGGGGTGCTCGACGCGGTCGGCACGCTGCGCACCGTGATCTGCTTCGACGACCCGCCTCCGGGCGCCGAGGCCTTCTCCGCCTGTCTCGCCACGACCGCGCCGCGGGAGGCCGTGCGGGTGCGCCGGGAGCAGCCGTCCACGATCGGCTACACCTCGGGCACCACGGGGCATCCCAAGGGCGCCGTCCAGTCCCAGCACGCGGTGCTCATGAACTGCGAGCTGACCGCCCGCATGCACCGCAGGACCGCGGCGGACACGCTCCTCACGGCGCTGCCCGCCCCGCATGTCTACGGCAACGTGGCGATCAACAGCACGTTCCTCTCCGGCGGGACGGTCGTGCTTCTGGAACGCTTCGACGCGCGCACCGTGCTGGAACTCATCGCCGAGCACCGGGTGACCATGTTCGAGGGCGTACCGGCGATGTACGCGATGCTGCTGGCCCACGAGCGGCTCGGCGCCACCGATCTGAGCTCGCTGACACGCTGCACCGTCGGCGGGCAGACCATCGCCCGCTCCACCATCGAGCGCTGGGAGCGGATCAGCGGCGCACCGCTGATCGAGTTGTGGGGCATGACCGAACTGTCCGGCCTGGGGACGACGCATTGGGCCGGCGCCGAGCCATGCCCCGGTTCGATCGGCGTGGCCCTGCCCGGCATCGAGGTACGGATCGGCGACCTGGACGACGCCTCCCGCACCGCACCGCCCGGGACGCCGGGAGAACTGCTCGTGCGGGGCCCGCTGGTCATGCTCGGCTACTTCGGCGACGACGAGGCCACGTCGGAGACGATCGACCAGGACGGCTGGCTGCGCACCGGCGACATCGCCTACGAGGACGACACCGGCCATCTCTTCATCGTCGACCGCCGCAAAGACATGATCATCACTGCGGGCTACAACGTCTATCCCGCCGAGATCGAACGTGTCCTCGCCGCGCACCCCGCGGTGGCGATGGTCGCGGTCGGGCCGATCCCCGACGAGGTCAAAGGCGAGACCGCCCGCGCCTACGTCGTCCCGTCCGGCGGCGCCGCGACCACCCCGGAGGAGCTGATCGAGTACTGCCGCACCCGGCTCGCCGCCTACAAGCTGCCCCGTTCCATCCAGTTCGTCACGGCGCTGCCCCAGACGTCCACCGGCAAGATCATGCGCCGGAAACTGATCGAGCTGGCACCGCCTCAGCCCCAAGGAGCCCGGCGTGATGGTCTTCCACCAGAACCTGCCACGCGCCCTGACCCGTGAGGGCGACGCCTGGCCCGGGGAGCTGTGACATGGCGCGCCACCTCACCCAGGCCTGGACACAGCTCGTGCTTTAGGGAACCCGGGACCTTCCCGAACACCGGGGCGCCGACGCCCGCATGCAGTACATCCTGACCGGCGACCGCGACGTGCGCTTCTACTGGACGCTGGAACACGGCCGGGTGACCGACGTCGTGCTGGGCACCCTCGACGAATCAAGGCGGCGATCGCCCGCGTCCGGGCTGCCACCGAACTGTGACCGGCTAGTCTGGCCCGCATGCCCGCACCGCAACGGAGCCCGTCGGCCGAGCGCATTCTCCGCACGGCCGCCAGGCTCTTCGCGATGCACGGCTACTCCGCCACCTCCACCCGCGACATCGCCGCCGCCGTCGGCGTCCAGCAGCCGGCCATCTACAAGCACTTCTCCGCCAAGGACGACATCCTGGCCGCGCTGGTCAAGCTGGGCCTGGAGCCGCCGCTGACCGTGGCCGACTCACTGGACGTCGTGGCGGCGCCGGCGGTGGTCAAGCTGCATCGATGGCTGCGCGAGTCGCTGCAGCACCTGCTGGACTCGCCGTACGTGCTGGCGTCCATCCTCACCACGCCCGAGCTGGAACGCGACCGGTTCGCGGCCGAACGCAAGCTGATCGAACGGCTCGAACTGCAGGTCACCGACATGATCGTGCAGGGGCAGCGCGAGGGCGACGTCCGGCCGGTCAACCCGGTGTCGGGGGCACGGCTGGTGCTGGTGCTGTTCGACGCGATGGCGCTGCCTGAGTTCGCGGTCAGCCCGCCCGAGATCATCGACTTCGCTTTCACCGCCCTCCTGAACGACCCCTCCCGCCTGCCCGAACTCCAACGCCAGGCGAACGCCCTCACCCTCCTCTAGAGCGTGCCGTCCGGCCCTGACGCGACGGCGGTCCCCGTCACGCGCTCCTGCCAGCGGGCGAGGTCGCTACGCGTGGCCTGGGCGTCGGGGTGGTCGGGACCCAGCACCCGCTTGGTGACCGGCAGCAGGTCCGCGAACCTCTCGCAAGCCGCCACCGCCTCACCGGCGTGCCGGTTACGCGGGGTCGGTCCTGGTCTGGCCCCTCGGCCAGATCGGCATCGCCGCCCTCGCGCCGGGGGACCTGCGCGGCGGTTACATGGGCGTGGCCTCCGCCACGTGGAGTGTCGGTGCCGTTTTCGATCCGCTGGCCGGCACCGTCCTTGCTCGACCATGCCAGGCGAACCGCCTGGGAGCGGTGGGCGCGATCACCGGGGTCGTCCTCTTCGCCGCCCAGCAGGCGCTCGGTCCGGCACTCCGCCGCCGGACCGCGGCGCAAGCGGACGCTCGTCCATGACCGTGGTCAGGGCCGCTAGGCGATGAAGCCCAGCGCCAGGGCGGCGATCACCGGGCCCATGTACAGCAGGGGGTAGACGACGGTCGAGTACGAGCGTGCCCGGAGCACGGTGACCACGGCTCCGGCGAAGTACAGAACCAGGCCGATCCCGGCCAGCAGGCCGATCACCGGGACGAACAGGCCGGCCAGCAGGCCCACCGACCCTGCGGCCTTGGCCGCGCCGAGCCAGGGCCACCACGAGCGGGGGACGCCGTAGTCCATCAGCGGCTTCACGACCCACTCGGCCTTGCGGAGCAGGGAGAAGGCGGAGAATCCCACCCAGAGGGCGGCCAGGACGGTGACAATGGTGGCGGTGGTGGACATGGGTGACTCTCCCTAGCTGGTGTTCTTCGTGGTGATGCCCATCCTGTGGGCCTCGGTTGATAGCTCCGCGATGCGTTCACGATGTGCCGGAGATCACCCAGTTCTCCGCTCCAAGGTGGCGGCTTGGGCGCGGCAGGTCCGCAGGACGGTGGCCATGAGCACGAGGCCGGCGCAGACGCTCAGAGCGTGCTCCGTCACGGCGACGACCGGATACTCGACCGTCGCGAAGCCGCCGGGCCGGACGACGGCCCACAGAAGCTTCCACGACCCCCAGGCGAACAGCGAACCCGACGCGAGAAACACCACCGCCACCGGAACCCCCAAGGGCAACCGGGACGGCCGCGCCGCGATGAGAGACCAGCCGCACCCGGCGCCGAGGAGCGCCCACGCTCCCCAGTTGCCGCGCATCAGCAGGCCGTCCAGCGTCTCGCGGCCGACGTGGGCGGGGTCCAGTCCCAGACTCCCGCCGAACGCCCGATATCCCCAGAGCAGCCCCAGCCCGGCGCTCGTCATCAGCCCGGCCAGGAGGAACGCCCGGCCGGTGCCGGGAAGCTCGCCCGGTCTCCCTGCCCGGCCGGTGCCGGCAAGCTCGCCCAGTCGCCCCAGGAAGGCTCGCGGCCAGCGTTCTCGCAGATAGATCGGCAGCGCCACCGCCAGGCCCACCGCCATCCCCGCGAACCCGACACCGATGCCGATCGTCTCCCATCCCGGCATCGCCGCGTCCCCGCCGTCCGCGCCGAGCACGACGCTCACAATCCCGTACGGGATCATCGGAACCAGGAATCCCGCGCCCACCCACGCGAAGAAGAGCAGCGGCGGACCAGGGATCCGCCGGCCCCACCGCTGCGCCAGCGCCAGCCCCAGTGCCACTCCGGCCAGCGCCATCACCACCGTGATCGCGTTGAGGGTCACCCACTCCGTGGTGTCCATGCCGCTCTGCGCGGGCGCGATCCCGAGGAGGGCGGCGGCGACCCAGGCGACCTTGACGACGAGGTACAGGGACAGGGTCGCGGCGGCGCCGTACCCGGCGACTTTCCTGACGGCGCTCCACCGCGGATGAACTCTCGTCATGGTCACGAGTGTTCCGGCGCGAACCGAGCCCTCACCTCCCCCTGAGGAGCCACGATTCTCCCCTGTCAAGGGGAGCCGACGTTTCGGCGAGCCTGTGGTAGACGCGTCTGGCGTACACCAGCGGCTCCTCACAGGCACGAAGGTGGTGCACCTCCTCGACGGCGCCGACGAACAGGGTGTGATCGGCGGCCGGGACGGTCGCGGTGATCGTGCAGTCCATCGCGGCCAGCGCCCCGGCCAGGACCGCGTTGCCGGAGCAAGGGGAGGGCGACCAGCCCACGTCCCGGAACTCGCTCTCCCCGACGGGACGCTCGCCGGCGAAGTGCGCGGCGAGGGCGCTCTGCCCGGCGGCCAGGAGATTGGCGGTGAAGCTCCGGTTCTCCATGATGAGCTGATGTGTACGGCTGCGCCGGCTCAGCGACACGAGGAGCGTCGGCGGTTCCAGCGACACCGACAACAGGCTGTTGATCGTGACGCCGTGCGGCCCCGTGGCGGAGCGGGTGGTGACGACGGCGACCCCGGTGGGCCACTGGCGCATCACGGCCCGCATCCGGGTGCTCACCACGCGGCCACCCGGGGCGCGGCGGTCTCGATGGCCGGGAAGTGCGGCAGTACCTCCTCGCCGAGCTGGGCGATGACCTCGTGGGCCGGCCGCGTGCCGTGCTGGACACCCAGGGCGGCGTGGTTGATGCCGGCGTCCCGCCAGCGTCCGAGGAGTTCCAGCAGACCCTGGGACCCGGTACGCAGGACGAAGCCGCCGCGCAGCGGGGTGGGCGGGTGGCGCGGGTCTTCGGCCAGGTCGATCCATTCGTTGGTGGCCACGGGCTTGAACGCGCCGCCGGGGATCAGGCCGCGCCAGCCCGCCGCCTTCTTGCCCAGCGCGATCGGGCCTTCGGGGGTGGAGGCGGAGCCCGGGTAGACAAGCCATCCGTCGGCGTGCTCGGCGATCCACTCCAGAGGCTGCTGGGACGAGCCCGTCACCAGCAGCGGAATGTGGCCGTGCACCGGCTTGGGCAGCAGTTCCACGCCGGAGGCGGAGGGCCGGAGGAGGTCGCGGAACGCGTGCACCGCCTCCCGGTAGCGAAGGCCACGGCCCTCGAAGTCGACCCCATACGCGGGGAACTCGCTGGGCCGGTCGCCCGAGGCGGCGCCGAGCACCAACCGGCCCCCGGACAGGTGGTCGATGGAGGCCGCCTGCTTGGCCAGGTCGATGGGGTGCCGCAAGCTGAAGATCACGCTGCCGGTCGCCAGGGTGATCCGTGAGGTGTGCGCGGCCAGCCAGGTCAGCGCGGACCAGGGGTCGTACACCTGCCCGACGTCCCCGAAGGTCGCGTCCGCCAGCGGGATGTCCCTGACCCACGCGGCGGCGAAGCCCGCCTGTTCGGCTTCCTGGACCAGCTTGCTCTGCCCGTGCAACGCCGCCATGTCACCGGTATAGGGCCACAACGGCAGGAACAGCCCGACGGTCAGCCGGCCGTTCGCGAACATGCGGTCAAAACCGACGTGGGCAGCTCGGTCACTCATGACATCCCCTTCTGGTTGGAACGTTCGATCCAGAGCATAGCTGGATTGGGTCGAACGTTCCAACCAGGTAGGGTGAAATCATGCACTCCCAGGACACGCGCACGCGGATCGTGCGGGCCGCCGCCGAACTGTTGCAGCGGCAGGGCTACGAGGGCGCCTCCGTCAAGCCCATCGCGAAGGCGGCCGGAGCCTCGGTGAGCTCGGTGTACCACTTCTTCCCCGGCGGCAAGCAGGAGCTCGCGGTCGAGGCCCTGCGTCACGGCGCGGCCGAGTACGCCGACCTGCTCAGCCAGGGCATGGCCACCAGCGCCGATCCGGCCGAGGGCGTCGCCGCCTGCGCCCATCTGATGGTGTCCTCGCTGAGGACCTCGTCCTGGGTCGACGGCTGCCCAGTGGCGGTCACGGCGCTGGAGACCGTGGGGCGGGTGCCGGGCATCCAGCAGGCGGCCGAGGAGGCGCTCGCCCACTGGCAGCAGCTCATCAGCACCTCGATCCAGGCGTCGGGAGTCCCCGCGAACACGGCGGACGAGCTGGCCAGCACCGTCATCAGCACGCTGGAGGGCGCGGAACTGCTCAGCCGGGTTCGGCGTGACGGCCTTCCCCTCCTGCGCGCCGCCGACCACCTGTCCCAGCTCGTCCGCCTCACGACACAAGGCACGGCACAAGGTACGACACAAGGGGCGACCCACTCGCGGTAGCGCGGCGGCATGGGCGTGAGTCGTGGAGCCGGACCAAAACCGGTGGCTTCCGCGCGGCCGACCGGGACGGGTGTCCACCCACCGCCACGTGGTCGGCGACCACCTGCGAGCCGCGCTGGCGGCGGGGCTCCAGGTACGGCGGTGCGAGGAGCCCCTGCACCCGCCGGCGGAGCCGGGCGAGCCGGCCGACGTCCTGGGGCCGTGGGATGTGTGGCCCTGGGCGCTGCGCGACCTGGTGCCCGAGGCCACGCACGCGGCCGTCGCCGGGACGCCGTCGATGCTGTTCTGGCATTTCCAGCGCTAGCCGGAGGCGACTCACTCCACCGTGACGATCCGGCCGGTGAGCCTGGCCCGTTCGGCGGCGAAGACCGCGAGGTGGGAGGCGAGGGATTCGGCGGGGCCGGAGCGGATCCGGTCGTGCTCGCCGGTGGCGACCGCGGCGACGAACGCGGCCATGAGGCGCTCGTCGCCGCCCGCGTGGCCGCCGCCCGCCGTCGCGTCCCCGTCCGGCGTCACCGCGATGACCGAGGACGTGCCGGTGCGGAAGTCGTCGACCCGCACGTGCTCGCCGTCGCAGGACAGCTCGCCGTGCGTTCCGAAGATCCGGGTACGGCGGTGCCCGCCGGTCGTGAAGGCGGTCATGGTGAACGTCGCGCTGGCCCCGCCGTCGAACTCCATGGCGACGACCTGGTGGTCGACGACGTCGTTGTCGCAGTCGTAGACGCACCTGCCATAGGGGCCGTCCCGGAGCGCGCCGGTGAGGGCCTCCTCGGTGAAGGTGGGCGTGACCACGCTCAGCGGCCACCCGTGCCGGCCTTCGCGCAACCGGCCGAAGTACAGTCGAGGCGCCGAGTAGGGGCATTCCGGCTCGACGCCGCAGTCCAGGCATCTCGCGGCGGCCCCTTCCGGGCGGTTGTCCGGGCGGAAGTGCCGGAGCCCGCCGAAGCTGGAGACCCGCCGGATGCGGCGGCCCACGACGTACTGCAGCCAGTCGAGGTCGTGGGAGGACTTGGCCAGCAGCATGAACGCCGACCGGTCGGCGCGGCGCCAGTTGCCGCGCACGTAGGAGTGCGCCTGGTGCCAGAAGCCGACGGGTTCGAGGTGCTGGAGCGACACGATCTCGCCGATGCGCCCGGAGTCCAGCACCGCCTTGACGGTGTCGGTGTAGGGCGCGTACCGCAGGACGTGGCAGACCGCGAAGATCACGCCGGCCTTCTCGACGGCCGCGACGATGTCACGGCACTCGGCCTCGGTCGGCGCCAGGGGTTTCTCCACCAGGATGTGGTAGCCGAGTTCTGCGAAGGCCTTGGCGGGCTCGGCATGCTCGCCGTCCTGGGTGGCGATCACCACGGCGTCGGCGATCCTGCCCCGCCCGGCCAGGTGCCGCCAGTCGGTGAAGTACTCGGCGCCGCTCTCGGCGGCCAGGGCCGGACCCCGCTCCGCCGACGGGTCGGCGACGGCCACGATCCGCGCCTGCTCCGGTCGCGCCAGCGCCCACCGGGCGTATCCGCTGCCGCGGTCTCCGGCTCCGGCGATGGCCAAGGACACGGGTGTCATGCTTCTCCACTCAGGTGTTCAGGTCGTCCAGCAGGGAACTCTCGACCGCGTCCAGCGCGGTGCGCAACGCGCCGACGGTGACCGCCCGGTCGCCCAGCAGCGACACCCGCAACTGGGGTGGCAGGGAGGTCATCTGCGGCAGCCTGCGCCGGATCGGCTCGGCGATCTGCTCACCGGCCGCCGCCACGCCGCCCCCGATGACGATCAGCTCGGGGTTCAGGAGCAGGGCCAGGGTGCCGACCGCCCTGGCCATGCGGGCGAGGATCTGTTCGAGCACCTGCTGGGCCTCGGCGTCGCCGTCACGGGCGGCGGCCAGCAGGAGCGCGGCGTCACCGGTCAGCTCGTGGGTGTGCTCGCGCAGCCTGACCACGACCTCCTTGCCGATGTTGGTGGCCAGCGCGCCGATGCCCTCGGCGCCGGGTGTGTGCTCCAGCAGGCTGAGGAAGGCCATTTCCCCCGCTCCCCCGTCGTGGCCGCGGAAGACCTGGCCGCCCGAGACGATGCCGGCGCCCAGCCGTTCACCCGCCAGCACGTAGATGACGTCCCGGCTCTCGGCCGCGACGCCGCGCCAGCGCTCGCCGACCACGGCGAGGTTGGCGTCGTTGTCGGCCAGGACGGGCGCGGCGAAGGAGCGGCCCAGCTCGGCCCGCAGGTTCAGGCCGGTCCATTCGGGCAGCACGTCGCAGGTCAGCACCACCCCGGTGCGGGGGTCGACGATGCCGGGCGTCGCCGTACAGGCCGCCAGGACGGCCGAGCGCTCCACCCCGGCCCGCTTCAAGGTGTCGCGTACGGCCCGGCGGACCCCGTCCAGCCGCGCCTTGCGGCCCAGTTCCTGGCCGAGTGCGCGCACCTCGGTCGCCAGGACGGTCCCGCGCAGGTCCGCCACCGAGACCATGCACTTGTGCACCCCGATGTCGATGCCGACGACATGCCCGTTCTCCGCCTTCAGCCGGACGAGCCGCGCGGGACGGCCGCGCCGTCCGGGAGTGTTGTCCTCCACCTCGGCGATCAGCCCGATCCGCCGCAGGTCCTCGATCACCGCGTCGACCGTCGGCCGGGACAGTCCCGCGGCGTCGGCGAGTTCGGTGTGCCGGATCGCCTCGACCTCCCGGAGCACGTGGAGGACCCGTTCGGCGTTGAGACGGCGAAGCAGGGGGGCGGTCGCGGAAGCGGTCATGGAAACACCTTCGGGTAGACACCGGTGATTCTGGCAAGATCGGCGGGTTCCCGCATGAGATCACCCCTTGACCGCGCCGGAGGTGAGCCCGGCGACGATGCGGCGCTGGCCGATCAGCACGAGAATCACGACCGGCACCGTCACCAGCAGGGCGGCCGCGGCGATGGCGCCGTACGGCTGCTGGAACTCCGAATCCCCGGTGAAGAAGGCCAGGGCGGCGGGCACCGTACGGGAGGACTCCGTCGAGGTGAGCGAGATCGCGAACAGGAACTCGCCCCAGCACGCCAGGAACGTGAGCAGGAACGTGGTGACCACCCCCGGCGCGGCGACCGGAAGGATCACCCTGACCAGGGCCTGGAGGCGGGTCGCGCCGTCCATCTGCGCGGATTCCTCAAGATCCCACGGGATGGTACGGAAGAAGGCGGTCATCAGCCAGATCGCCAGCGGCAGTGAAAACGACACGTAGGGGATGATCAGCCCCAGCCAGGTGTCGAACAGGCCGATATCGGTCCACAGCGTGAACAGCGGTCCCACCAGCGCGATCGCCGGGAACATCGTCAGGCTCAGCGCGACGCCGAGCACCAGGCGGCCGCCACGGAAGCGCAGGCGGGCGATCGCGTACGCGGCCAGCACCGCGACGAGCACCGAGACGCCCGTGGCCACCAGCGAGATGCCCACGGAGTTGCCCAGCGCGCTGGTGAACACCGGCTTGGTGAACAGCCCGGTGTAGTTGTCCAGCGTCGGCGAGGCGGGCAGGAAGCGGCCGTCGTTCTGCAGCGCGGGCGGCTTCAGCGACAGGCTGACCACCCAGGCCAGCGGCGCCAGCGTCCAGATCGCGACGATGAGGGTGACCAGCAGGTCGCCGATGCGGCGGCTCATCGCCCGCCTCCCAGCTCGGATCGGAACGCCCTGACGAAGCCGCTCGCGATCAGCGCGACGCACACGAACAGCAGCACCGACACGGCCGAGCCCAGCCCGACCTCCAGGTCCCTGATCAGGAAGCGGTAGCTCAGGAACGACAACGTCTCGGTGCCGACCGCGCCCTGGGTCTGGATGTAGACGGTGTCGAAGATCCGGAAGGCGTCCATGGTGCGGAACAACAAGGCGACCATGATCGCCGGCCGTACGCACGGGACCGTCACGCGCCAGAACCGCTGCCAGGCGCCCGCCCCGTCCACCTTCGCGGCCTCGTACACCTCGCCCGGCACGGTGACCAGCCCGGCCAGCAGCATCAGCGCCATGAACGGCGTGGTCTTCCAGACTTCGGTGAGCACGATCACGGTGTAGGCCGACCAGGTCTCGCCGAGCCAGTTGAAGTCGCCGCCGACGAACCCGACCGACGGCTGGAAGGCGAAGCGGAAGGCGAAGGCGGACACCACCGTGAGCACCGCATACGGCACGAGCACCACCGTGCGCAGCAGGCGCCTGCCCCACAGGACCTTGTGCATGGCCATCGCGAGGGCGAAGCCCAGCACGAACTCGACGCCCACGCTGGTCACCGTCAACACGATCGTGGCGGCGAGGTCCTGCCACCAGTCCCGGGCGGTGAGGATCTCGCGGAAGTTGTCCAGCCCGGCGAACGCGCGCTCGTCCGGGGCGCTCAGCGAATAGCGCTCCAGCGACAGCCCGGCGGTGCGCAGGATCGGCACGACAGTCACCGCCGTCATGAGCAGCAGCGCGGGCCCGGCCATGAGCCGGCCCAGCCGCCGCTCGGCGCGCGCCCGGTTCAGCTCCCCACCGCCTCGGTGACGGCCGCGTTCGCCTTGGCCGCGGTTTCCGCCGACACGGACGCGGGCGGGTGGAAGGCCGTCTGGACGGCGGTGGACACGGCGTTGTACTTGCGGACCATCGGACGGGGCGCGGCCTCGGCGATCGAGTCGCGCATCACGTCGGCGAAGGGGAACCTGGCGCGGATCTCCGCGTCGTCGTAGACCGCCGCGCGGGCGGCGGGGATGCCGGCCCGCGTCATGAAGTCCTTCTGCGCCTGCTCGGAGGTCAGGCAGGTCAGGGCGGCGAAGGCGTTGTCACGCTGGTCCTCGGGCGTGCCGGCCCCGACGGCGATGTTGGAACCGCCGAGCGGAGGCGCGCTGGCCTGCCCGGCCGTGACCCTCGGGTAGCGGGCCCAGCCGTAGTCGTCGAAGACCTTCTTGAACGCCGGCTCCTTCCGGGCGCGTTCGGCGGCGGCGGCGTAGACGTAGCCCCAGTTCGTCATGAACGAGGCCTCGCCCTTCTCGAAGGCGGCGCGCATGGTCTCCTCGTCCAGCGTGCTCATGCCCTTCAGCGCGGACGGGCCGGAGGCCAGGGAGCCGATGACGGCCGCCGCGGCCCGTCCGGCGTCGCTGTCGAGAGCGGGCCGGCCACCGGCGTCGACGATCTGACCGCCCGCCGAGGCGACGAGCGCGTTGACGAAGACGGTGTAGCCCTCGTAGCGGTTGCCGGGCGTGGCCACGCCGCGCTCCCCCTCGGGCATCCGGCCGGCGGCCGCGAGCAGTTGTTCCCAGGTCAGCTCGCCCTTGGCCAGGTCGATGCCCGCCCGCTGGGCGCGCGACTTGCGATACCAGAGCAGCTGCGAACCGGACAGCAGCGGCGCGGCGTACAGCTTGTCCTTCCACGTCGCGGACTTGAGCGCGCCTTCCAGCGTGCCCCGCGTGACGGTGGCGGCGGTGGTGGCGGGGAGCGGCAGGATCCAGCCGGCCTCGGCGAACTCGGCCGTCCAGACGACGTCCATGGTGACCAGGTTCACCGCCCTGTCCTTGGCCGACAGCCGCCGGACGAGCTGCTCGCGCTGCTTGTCCGACCCTTCCGGCAGGGTCTCGACCTTGATCGTGTACTTGCCGTCGCGGGTGCAGGCGGCCACGGCGGCCTGGGTGGGGCTTTCGGCGTTGGGCCCCTGCCACCAGGTGAGCGTGACGGGGCCCTCGCTCCCGGCGGAGCATGCGGCCAGCGGCAGCGCGGTGAGCGCCGCCGCGGCCAGGCGAAGCGGGTTCTTCATGGGGGATCCTCCGGGGGCGAGAGGCTTTTTTTAATGACATTTATTAATTGACTCGGAAGAATAGGGTGATGCGGCGCCGTCGTCAAGCATCGGTGACCGTGCAGGTCAGGTGGGGTGAACGGCGCGTGTACGCGATCAGTCTCGGCAGCGGCGGTACGGCGCAGCCCTCGTACATCGTCTTGACGGCGGCTCCGGGAGACCGGTAGTCAATGAGGCCTCACGACGGCCCGAGACCAGAAGGACGCACATGCAGCACAGAGTTCGACCCGCCTTAACGTGCCTCGCGACGGCGTTCGCCGTCCTGCTGCCCGCCACCACGGCCGCTCCCGCGGCGGCGACCCCGGCGCAGCTCCCTCCGGGCGTGACGCTGAGCACGCTCTCGCTGGGCGCGCAGGACCCCGGCGACGTCTGGACGGTGCACGTCTACCTCCCCGCGACCATCGACGGCCCGCTCGGCACGGCCGCGACCGCGCTCGGCTCGAAGGAGATCGCCGACCGGGTCGCCGGCGCGCTGCGGGACAAGGGCTTCGAGCCCCGCCTGGAGCAGGTTGACCTGCCCGAGTTCGCCGACCGTCCGGCGGGCGTGCTCGGCTGGATCGTCCGGGTGGGCCGCTACCCCACCAGCGGCGCGGCGGCGACGGCGCTGGCCCAGGTCAAGGCGGCGGGCTTCGCCGGCGGCACCCGCTACACCGCGCAGGACGGCGCCGACGCGGGCGCGCCGCAGAAGGTCCATGTGCTGCGCGTCGACTTCCGCCGGTTCCGCGGCACCGTGGACACCGACTTCGGGCCGGCGCTGAAGGGCGCGGAGACGTTGACGGACCTGATGGCGGCCAGCGGCGCCGCGGCCGGGATCAACGCCCAGTGGTTCTACAACAGCGCCCCGGGCGGGCTGTACGTCAAGGACGGCAAGCTTCTCGGCTCCGCCACCCAGGGCCGCGGCGGCATCAAGATCACGCATGGTGGCCGCCGGGTCGACGTCGACGCGTACACCGCGCGCGTGACCCTGCGCGCCGGCCGGGAGTCGGTCGAGCTCGACGGGGTCAACCGGGTGCCGGGCGAGATCTGGAACTGCGGCGGCGTCGGCGGCGACCAGCCCACGCAGAAGCCGCAGCATGACCTGAAGTGCACCGACTCCAGCGAGCTGGTGCGCTTCACCCCCGAATGGGGCGTTCCCCCGCAGGGTGAAGGCGCCGAGGCCCTGCTCGACGCGCGCGGCGAGGTCCTCGCGGTCAACACCACGCGCGGTGCGAGCGTCCCGCCCGGCGGGTCGGTCATCCAGGCCATCGGCGACAGTACGGCCTGGCTGCTCGAACACGCCAGGCCGGGACGGCGGCTGACCGTCTCGGAACGTGTCGAGGACAGCCGGGGACACCGCGTCCCCCTCACCCCCGGCACCACGATCCTGCAGGTCGGGCCCACTCTGGTCCGCGACGGGCGGACGTCGGTCAACGCCGGGGCCGACGGCCTGATCCGTGAGGGCGCGGACCAGACGTTCACCTACAACTGGACCGTGCGCGCCAACCCGCGCTCCATGATCGGCGTCGACGCGCGCGGCCGGTTGATGCTCGTGGTGGTCGACGGCCGGCAGGCCGGCTACAGCGAGGGGCTCGGCATCGCGCAGACCGCCGAGCTGATGAAGCGGCTCGGCGCGGTGGAGGCCATGAACCTCGACGGCGGCGGCTCCAGCGTCATGGCCACCGCCGGCACCGGCATCGTCAACCGTCCATCGGACGCGACGGGCCAGCGCTCGCTCGGCAACGTCATCCTGGTCCGGCCGTAGCGAGCGGAGATCCCGGCCCGGAACACGTGTGCAGGTGTCGTATCGAGGGTCCCGCCGATCGTCGTGCTGGTGAAGGGTCCGGTCCACGGGCCCCCGGGAGAACACTGGGAGCGCGCGTCATGAATCCGACGCTCAACATCATCGACATCGTGGTGTCCGATCTGCGGGCCTCGATCGCCTTCTACGGCCGGCTCGGGCTGGAGTTCAAGATCGACGAGTACTCGCCGGAGCACGCCGGCTGTGACCTGCCGAACGGGCTGCACGTGATGCTCGACACCGAGGGGTTTCGCACCCCGTTCCTGCCGGGCTGGAGCAAGCCGTCGGGCGGGCCGCGCACGCTGCTGTGCTTCGAGTTCGAGACCCCGGCCGGGGTGGACGCCAAGTACCGCGAGCTCGCCGAGGCCGGGTACCGGGGGATCGCCGAGCCGTTCGACGCGTTCTGGGGCATGCGCTACGCCACGGTGGCCGACCCGGACGGGTGCGGCGTCGACCTGTACGCCACGTTGCCGGCCGGCTGAACGCGTCCGGGTACATCATCGACAAGCGGGAGGAGACAGAGAATGAAGTATGTGCTGATGTTCATCGAGACCGAGCGGTTCGCCCGGCAGCTGGAGGAGATGGGCGAGCTGGAGCAGCGCGAGGCCTATGAGGCGGTGGGCCGGTGGTTCACCGACAACGCCGCCGTGATCACGCACCATGTGCATCTGGCGCCGGTGCACACCGCCACCACCATGCGCCTGGACGGTGCCGAGCCGGTCGTCACCGACGGACCGTACATGGAGGGCAAGGAGGTGGTGAGCGGGTTCGCCGAGGTCGAGGTCGCGGATCTCGACGAGGTGCTGAAGATGGCCCGCTCGTGGCCGGCGTGCCCGATCGTGGAGATCCGCCCCGTCTCATGACCAGCCCCGCCGACCCGCCCGACAGCGCGCGCGTGCTCGCGCAGGTGTTGCGTGAGCACGCGGGCCGGCTGGCGGCGAGCCTGATCTCGCTGCTGGGCGACTTCTCGGCCGCCGAGGATCTGGTGCAGGACGCGGTGGAGACGGCGCTGCGCCGCTGGCCGGAGGAGGGGGTTCCGGACCGGCCGCAGGCGTGGCTGTACACGGTCGCCCGGCGGCGGGGCCTGGACGTGCTGCGCCGGGAGTCGAACTACCGGGCCAAGCTGGCGCAGCTGCGCTGGCCGGAGCCGCAGGAGGCCGACGACCGGCTGCGGCTGATCTTCACCTGCTGTCATCCGGCGCTGGCCCCGGAGGCCAGGATCGCCCTCACCCTGCGGGTGGTGTGCGGGCTGTCGGTGGCGCAGATCGCCGCCGCGTTCGTCGTGCCGGAGGCGACGGTGGCCCAGCGCATCACCCGGGCCAAGAAGAAGATCGGCCAGGCCGGCATCCCCTACCGCGTCCCCGCGGCCGACGAACTGCCGGAACGGCTGGCCTCGGTGCTGTCGGTCGTCTATCTGCTGTTCAACGAGGGCTACCTGTCCAGCACCGGCGAGCGGGCCCAGGCGCGGGACCTGGTCGACGACGCCGAATGGCTGGCCGCGCTGCTGGCCAATCTGGTGCCCGGCGAGCCGGAGGTGGCCGGGCTGCTGGCGTTGATCCGGCTGCACCGGGCCCGCGGCCCGGCCCGTTTCGACGACCGCGGCCGGCTGGTGCTGCTGGCCGACCAGGACCGCTCGCGCTGGGACCACCGGGCGATCGAGCAGGCGGCCACGCTGCTGACACGGGCGGCGCGGGCACATCGGCGGCCGGGGCCGTACCAGCTGCAGGCGGCGATCGCGGCCTGCCACGCGGAGGCGCCGTCGTTCGCCGACACCGACTGGGCGCAGATCCTGGTGCTCTACGACATGCTGGCGCACTTCGCTCCCTCGCCCATCACCCGATTGCACCGGGCGATCGCCCTGCGCCACGTGCACGGCGCCGCGGTCGCGCTGGCCGAGGTCGACGCGCTGGAGCACGACCTGGCCGCCTACGCGCTCTGGCACGCCACCCGCGCCGAGCTGCTACGCGAACTGGGCCGGGCCGGGCAGGCGCGGGCCTGCGACGAGCGGGCGCTGGAGCTGACCGCCAACCCCGCCCAGCAGGCGCTGCTGGCCGAGCGGCTCACCTGGACCTGACCGAGGCCACCGGCGCTTCGGCGAGCGACACCTCCAGCGCCCCGCGGGCAGGCGCAACGGCATGACGCGGTGTTCCATGCCGCGATCCTACGGGCGCCGCCCGCGGCACCCGGACTGTATCCTGGCCGGGTTAGGAGTCCTATCTTTGTGGGCGGGTACATGACGGAGACGGACGGCATGGGCGGCCTGGAGCGCGGCGAGGGCGACCTGGAACGGCGGCTGGCCGACGCGGTCGAGCGCCTCGGGCACGGTTTGCGCTCGCTCGCCCAGAGCAGCGCCCGCGAGCACGGGTTGTCTCCGCTGCAGCAGCAGACGGTGCTCGCCCTCGTCCGCATGCCGGCGGGCCGCCGGGAGGTGAGCGCGCTGGCCGCGGAGTTCGACGTCACCTCGCCGACCTTGTCCGACGCCGTCGCCGCGCTGGAGCGCAAGGGGCTCGTGGCGCGCTCGCCTGGCCCCGACGGGCGGCGGCGGCTGCTCAGCCTGACCGACGGCGGCCAGGAGGTCGCGCGGCAGCTCGCGCCATGGGACGGGCCGCTGCTGGAGGCGTTCGCGAGGCTGCCGGACGCCGACCGGGCGACGACGCTGCACAGCCTGCTGCGGGTGATCGCGGACCTGCAGCGCCGGGGTGTGGTGAGCGTCGTGCGGACGTGCACGACCTGCCGCTTCTTCGAGTCCCACGCCCATGCCGACCCCGCCGCGCCGCACCACTGCCACCTGCTGCGGGCGCCGCTGGCCCTGGCCGACCTGCGTATCGACTGCCACGAACACGAGCCGGCCACGGCGTAGCCGGTCTTCAAGGGCATCGACGGACAACGCCTGCCGCTCCTCGCCGATCATGAACCGGAACAGGCCGCCCGGACTTGGGCGCACAAGTAGGTAGGACTCCTAACAAGATTGTGGCATGCTTCCTGAAGGCACCACAACGAACAGGAGGCCCATGTGCGCGCAGTGGTGATCCTGCACGGCTCGCCCCAGGCGACCGAAACCTCATCCACCTTTCTCCGACGCGACCAAGGAGCGACATGAGCGCCACCAGCCCGATCCCCGGATACACCCACGACGACCCGGCGCTCACCGCGTCGCCGGTCACCCTCGACGACCTCGCCAAACTGCAGGCCAGTGTCCTGTTCGGCCCCGACGACCAGGCCGCGCTGAAGACCGCCGGAGACGTCCTCGGCGGGCAGATCGAGCAGATCCTCGACGTCTGGTACGGCTTCGTCGGCTCACACCCCCACCTGCTCGCCTACTTCTCCACGCCCGGCGGCGAGCCGATCGGCGAGTACCTGACGCGCGTGCGGGCGCGTTTCGGCCGCTGGATCATCGACACCTGCACCCGTCCCTACGACCAGCGCTGGCTGGCCTACCAGCACGAGATCGCCCTGCGCCACACCCGGGAGAAGAAGAACCACACCGATCGGGCCGGCTCGGTCCCCGACATCCCGCTGCGCTACCTCATCGCGTTCATCTACCCGATCACCGCGACGATCCGCCCCTTCCTGGCCGCGGACGGGCACGACGACGACCAGGTCGAGGCCATGTTCCAGGCCTGGTTCAAGGCCGTCACCCTGCAGATCGCCCTGTGGTCGCAGCCCTACGCCGGCCCCGCCTGGTAACCGCCACGACGCCATCACGGCAGAAGCGCCAGCGCCTCCTCGGTGTTGTGTTCGGCGATCATCAGCATGAACGACCGATCGGGGAAGTCTCCGTCGAGGAGGCGCAACGGACCGGCCACCAGCGACAGGCGCGTCGCGAGCATGAACAGGTCGAGGCGCCGCGGATCGAGGCCCGGCCGGGACAGTGCCGCGTACCGCTCGCCGAAGCGGAGCTGAAGAAAGACGTGCTCCCACTCGACGTCGAAGTACATCAGGCCCTCGATGTCGATCAATACGGCGTGCCCGTCCCCGTCGACCAGGACGTGGTCGGGGCCCAGCTCCCCGTGGATCAGTCCGTACTCGGCGCGCGGCGTCACCCGCCCCGCCAGCTCCCGCAGCCGGTCGCCCAGCGCACCGGCCGCCGCGGCGATCCTGCCGTCCCGCTCCGCCGCCTCCTCCAGGTCCCGCAGAGCACGTTCGAGCACCAGGGCCTCGCACGAGACGCCCCCCGCCGTGACGCCCCGCTCCAGCAGGCCGACCCGGCCATAGCGGGGGGCGTGGTCGCGGTGCATCACCGTGAGCATCCCGGCGAGGTCGCCCAGGGCCGATCCCGCGCGCGCGGGATCGGCGTCGAAGAGCTCCTCCAGCGTGCCGCCGCGGACGTCCTCGACCACGGCCACGTCCGCCCGATGCCTGCGCCGGCTGCCGTCGGCCAGGAGCAGCCGTGGAACCCGCACCCCCAGCCTGTCCAGGCTCCGCTGCGCGGCCAGGAAGGGTGCCAGCCCGGACGCCGGCGAGAGCGGGCCGGCCTCGTCCGCGGCGGGCCAGAAGTTCTCCGTATCGGCCCAGTTGTACACGATCACGCTCGGCACGCGGGTTCCGTCGACACGGACCCGGTAGACGCCCTTCTTGCTCCCCCCGCGCAACCGCTCCACTCCGGCGACCCGGCACTTCGCGCCCAAAGCTTCACCCACAAGTCCGGACAGGTCGTCGATCTCCGCGAATCTCCGCATCCCCACAACCTAGTGATGGCCGGACGGCGGGCTCCTGAGGTCATGGTGTTCCAAGCCGGGATGAGGCAGGATCGCCGCCATGACGACCAGCGGCGGCGACCCGATCGCGATCACGATGTCGGTCGATCACTGGCTGGTCATCGATGCCGCGCTGGCCGGCGAGAGCGCCGCCGGCGACCACGGCCAGAGCCTGCGTGAGCTGCGTGCTCTCGGCTCGGCCGCGCTGCCTGACCGGCCCGCCGACGCCGACGCCGAGGGCATGCGGCGCCGGCCACACCCCGGCCAGACCGTGACCCTCACGCTGACTCGCGGCCAGTGGGACGCGATCGCCTCCGTGCTGCGCCGGGAAGCCGATGCCATCACCGCCGGCAGCGGGGCCGCCGGGCTTCATCGTGCGATCGCCGCCTTTCTCGGCTCCCGCACCGGCGACACCGGCCCGGATTCAAGCACCCTGTAGCGGGAATCTCGCTTGCCCTTCTTCGCTTACTTGATCGCGGCCAGGTCCAGGACGTACATCTCGTTCTTGATCGGGTAGGTCATCAGGCGGTCCAGGCCGCCGTCGGGGATTCCCATGCTTCCTCGCGCGTCCGGGCGGATGCCGAGATCCGCGGACCGGCCGGTGTCGGCGTCGTACAGCGTCAGGACGGACTGGTTGCCCGGTCCTTCCAGCGTGACCTTGAAGAAGCGCTCCAAGCCGGCGTCGTCGCCGGCCTGGAAGGTGCCCGGCAGCTCGCGTTCCCGGGAGCCGTCGCGGTCGCGGACGAAGCTCCGCAGGATGGTCTGGCTCTGTACCGTGTCCGGGCAGCGGCGCGTCCCGCACCGGATCTCCTTGCCGGAGCGGTCCCGGGGGCGTTCGACCTTGACGGTCTGGTATCGCACCAGCACGCCCGCGCACCGGTCGACGCCGCACCTGACCTCCTCGCCCGCCTTGACCATGGCGTCGCGCCGTTCACCGGTCTCGGCGTTGAGCAGCTCGCGGAAGATCGCCTTTCCGTGGTGGACGCCCACCCACGGCCATCGCAGGACGTGGTGCCGCTCGGCGCCCTTCACCGGCCGCGGCGTGCCCCCGCTCAGAGGCACCCGGTAAACCCCGCCCTTCTCGTACGCGAAGACCACGTCCGAACCCGTCACCGTCAGCCCGTTGATGTGCCCCTGCTTCATGACGTTTCCGAGCGGCACGTCTGTCACCCTCCGAGGCCGGCCACCGGCGGCCGGTACCGTCCAGATCCGGGCGACGCGCGGGCCGCCCGCCTCCTTGTAGGACGCCCACCAGACGATGTGGCCGCCACCGGCGGCGACGCCGTCGGCGAAGATGGCCGATCCCTTCGTCGCGGGGATCTCGGCGATCTGCCGGGGCTTGCCGGTGCCCAGGTCATAGCTCCACAGGAACTGCCGCTTCCCGTCGGACACGCCCGTCATGACCAGCAGCGTGCGATCGTCCAGGAGCAGTTGCGGGTAGTACGCGCGGCCGCCGGGCAGCTTGGCCGGGATCTTGTGGACCGCCTGCGGCCACACCTTCTCGATGGGCGGCGGAATCCTGTCCGCCGGCAGCCCGGCCTCGCCGGTCGCGCTGACCACGGGGTACGGCCCGGCCGGCGCGTCCAGAACGCTCACCACCGCGCCCACCCCGCCGGCCACCAGGACCACGGCCGCGGCCGCGCGTACGGCGGCGATCCTGGCCCGCCGCCGGCGATGGCGGGTCTTGACCGTCGCGGCCAGCCCGGCGGGCGCCTGCGGCGCATGATGGGCCGCCCCGGAAAGAACGCGGCTCAGCTTCTCTTCCAGGTCGGTCATCGCAAGCTCCTGTTGGTCGCCGGTAGGGAGGAACGCAGCTTGTCCAGGCCCCGGAAGGCCTGGCTGCGCACGGTTCCGGAAGAGATGCCGAGCACCTCGGCGATGTCGGCGTCGCTGAGCTGCTCGTAGTAGCGCAGCACCAGCACGGCGCGCTGTCTGCGGGGCAGCGCGGCCAGCTCCTGCCACAGGCCCTGTTCCTCGTCGGGAAGGAAGACTTCGTGGTGAACCCGCTCCGGCGGTTCTCCGGTGAGCTGTTCACGCCTGCCCCGCCGCCAGACGCTGATGTGCAACCGCGCCATCGTGGTCCGGACGTAGCTGTGCGGGCTGTCCTTGCGCCGCACCCTCGGCCAGGCGCCGCACAGCCGTACCAGAGCTTCCTGGACCAGGTCGGCGGCGTCATGTGGGTTTCCGGTCAGGACGTATCCGTAGCGGAGCAGGGCGTCCGTCTGCTCTGCGACGAAGTCGTCGAAGCCGGGTTCGTCATCCACTGGTCGTCCCTTCGGTCGTCATGTCCCAGACGGCCGAAGGGACGAGGACGTTGCATCGCCCGGCGAATGTTTTCCGAGATAGCGAGCGGGTGCGGGACGGTGCTCAGCCGCGGGCGTTCCTGGGCTGGGGTGTGATGCCGGTGGACCGCGGCGCGGCGCCCTCCGCCCTGGCCTGTGCCACCAGGGCGGCCATCCCGGTCACCGTCGCCTCCCTGAACAGGCTGCGCATCGGCAACCGGACGCCCAGCTTCTTGCGGATCAGCGAGATGAGCTGGACCGCGACCAGCGAGTTGCCGCCCAGCTCGAAGAAGTCGTCCTCGATGCCGACCCGAGGCGTGCCCAGCACTTCCGACCACAGCGCGGCCAGCGCGGCCTCCACCTCGTCCCGCGGCGCGACGTAGCCGGTGTCGTCCTGCTCGCCGCCCTCGGCGGCGGCGCCCGCGGGAAGGGCCACCTCCAGGGTCTCTTTGGTCAGCGTACGCACCCCGGCCACGAACTCGGCCAGCGGCGTGGCGTTGACCACCACCTGGGTGCCGACCGCGTGCCCGAGCAGGCGGCGGAAGGCCTCGGCGCCCAGCGCGGGCAGGATGCCGGCCTGGGCGCCCTCGCGGTCGAGCGCGACCCCGGCGGCGGCCGACTTCTCCGCCACCTCCGGCTGCCCGTCGTCCTCCCCCACGCTCTGGGTGACCGACTCGACGTCCACCCGCCGCAGCACGAACTCCGAGATCTCCACGACCGGCCGCCCGGTGTCGTCGTACATCGTGATGTCCACCGCGATCACCTCGCCGCCGCCCTCCCGGTGTACGGCGTGGCTCCACACCCTGGCCGGCAGCGGCGCGTGCACGGTGAGCCGGCCGTACCCGAGCGGGAGGTAGCTGTGCTCACCGGCGGCGCTGACGAACGCGGTGGCCTCGTCGAGCAGCGCCGGATGCAGGCCGTAGCGGCCGAGCTCGGCGGCGGTCTCCGGCGCCGCCTCCAGCAGGGCGATCTCCTCCCCCGCCCCCTGGGCGACCGAGCGCAGGCTGCGCCAGCGCGGGCCGAAGGTGACCAGGCCGGAGGCGGAGGCGAACATGTTCTCCGTGCGCGTGCCGTACGAGCAGCGGGCACGGATCCCGGCGAGGTCGGCCGTGCTCGCGGCGGCGCCGGCCACCCAGGCGGCGCTGCCCCTCACATGGGTACGCGGGGCGCCGCCGGCGACGCTGACCACCTCGAAGTCGGCGCCCTCGCCGGTCGCGGTGAACAGCACCCGCAGCTCGGCGGAGGAGGTCACCGGCAGCGGCGCGGTGAAGGCGACGTCGCGCAGCTCGACCACGTGCTCCGGGCCGGGGGCGGGCACCACTGAGGTGAAGGCGAAGCGGGCGCACTCGAGGTAGCCGGTGCCGGGCATGACGGGGACGCCGGCCAGGCGGTGCTCGTCCAGCACCCAGTGGGTGGCGGGTGAGAGCCTGCCACCGCACCAGGCCGGGCGGCCGTCGCCGGGCTCGTGCAGCTCGGTGAGCAGCGGATGCGCCAGGGGGTTGGTCCGGTCGCCGCGCTGGAGCGCGCGGAAGACCTTGGGCGCCTCGACCTCGGCGGCCATGCCCACCTCCAGCCAGGCGCCCCAGTCGACCGACAGCACCCGGCCGGGCCAGGTGGCGGCGTAGGCGTCGAGGAAGGCGTTGGCCGCGCAGTAGTCGACCTGGCCGAAGCCGCCGGCCACGGCGGTGACGGACGAGCAGAGCATGACGAAGTCGAGGTCCAGGTCGCCGAAGACGTCGCGCAGCGCCCGCGTCCCGGCGATCTTCGGCGCCATGACACGGGCGGCGTCGGCGGGATCCTTGACCTCGGCCATGCCGCCGCCGGGCAGCCCGGCGGCGTGGACCAGGCCGTCCACGCGGCCGAAGCGCTCCAGCGCGCTCGCGCGCGCCCGGCGCAGCGCCTCCGGGTCGGTCACGTCGGCCGCCAGCACGAGCACCCCGGCCCCGGCCGCCTCCATGCGCGCGATGGCCGCCCGCGCCCGCGCTCCGGGCGTGCCGGTACGGCTGAGCAGGACCACCGCGCCGCGAGTACTCGTGGCCAGGTCCTCGGCGAGGGTGAGCCCGATGCCGCCCAGGCCGCCGGTGATCACGTAGACGCCGCCGTCGCGCAGCCCGGCCATCGGGTCGGGGGACGGCGGCAGCTCGACGGCCTCGTGGTGCAACGTCCACCGGCGTCCAGAACGCAGGACGACCGGCGTGGTCACGGCGTCGGTCAGCTCGGCTACCAGCGCGTCCAGGTCACCGGCGGCCGACTCCACGTCGATGTGGCGCACCGACAACCACGGCGCCTCCAGCGGCAGCACGTTGGCGATGCCGGCCACGGTGGCGTGCTCGGGCCGGCGAACGTCGTGGCCGAGCACGTTCTGCGCGCCTTCGGTGACGACGTCGAGCCGGACCTCGTTCTCCCGCTCGGACTGGGCCAGCGCCTGGAACAACGCCAGCAGGGTGGAGAAGCCGTCCTCCTGCGCGGTGCCGGGGTCCAGGGCCCAGGCGTGGACGACGTGCCCGGGTGTCCCGATCTCCGCCAGCAGGCGCTCGCAGTCCTCCCGGGAACCCGGGCGCAGGGTGAACGAGCCGCCGGCGGCGCCGTACGCCTCGCCCTTGCGGACGGTCACCACCTCGGCGCCGGCCGAGCGCAGCGCGGCCGTCAGCGGCTCGCTCGCGGGCCCGGCGAACACGAGCAGGCGCTCCCCCAGCGGTGCGCCGGCGACGGGCCGCGGGGTCTGCCGCCAGGCGGGCAGGCTGAACCACTGCTCGATCGGCAGCGCGCCGGTCCTGGGCGACCTTGGGTAGACCAGCTCGGGGTCGGCCTGGACCGGCACCCAGTGGCGGGTGCGCTCGAAGGGGTAGGTGGGCAGCGGGACCCGGCGGCCTGGCTCGCCGGGGACCTCCAGCGGCGCGCCGGCGACCCAGAGCGCGCCCGCCGCCGCGTACAGCACCCGCAGGTCGGAGCCGGAGTCGGCGGGGCCGGGCAGGCTTGGGAGCGGCTTCGGCGCGGTCTTCGGGAGCTGGCTCCTGATCAGTCCGGAGAGCTGCCGGCCGGGGCCGCATTCGACGAGCTGCCACTCGCCCTCGGCCGCCAGCGCGGCCACGCAGTCGCCGAACCGGACCGGTTCGCGCAGGTGACGAGCCCAGTAGGCGGGGTCGACGGCCTCGGCGGGGGTGATCCAGGTGCCGCTCACGTTGGACAGGAACGGCAGCGCCGGCACGCGGCGCTCGGTGGCGGCGACGAGCTGGTGGAACTCACCCACGATCGGGTCCATCATCGGCGAGTGGAAGGCGTGTGAGGTGCGTAACGCGGTCGAGGTGACGCCCTGCGCGGTGAGCCGGTCGCGGTACTCGGCGACCAGGCTCTCCGGCCCCGCGACCACGCAGGTGCCGGGGCCGTTGACGGTGGCGATCACCAGGCCGTCGGGCAGGCCGGGCCGTACGTCGTGCTCGTCCAGGCGGACGGCCAGCATCGAGCCGGCCGGCATGCTCTGCATCAGCCGGCCGCGGGCGGCGACCAGGCGGATCGCGCCGGGCAGGTCGAAGACGCCCGCGACGGTGGCGGCGACGTATTCGCCGATGCTGTGGCCGATCATCGCGGCCGGCTCGACGCCCCACGAGCGCCAGAGCCGGGCCAGCGCGTACTCGATGGTGAACAGCGCGGGCTGGGTGAGCTCGGTGCGCCGCAGCGCCTCGGCGTCGTGGGTGAGCGGGTCGAAGCCGAGCAGCCGGGCGCACTCGCCGACGGCGTCGCGGAAGACCGGCTCCGTCTGGTACAGCTCGCGGCCCATGCCCTCGTACTGGGCGCCCTGACCGGGGAACAGCCAGGCCACGCGCGGGTTGCCGGCCACTCCCCTGACCAGGCGCCGCTGGTCGCCGAGTGCCCGTACGGCCTCCTCGTGGCTGCCCGCCACCACGACCGCGCGGTGCTTGAACCGGCGGCGGCCGGTCCGCAGGGTGTGCGCGACGTCGGCCAGGTCGAGGTCCTCGGTGGCGAGCCGGGCGGCCAGCCGTTCCGTCATGGCGGCCAGCGCGGACGGCGTGCGGGCCGACAGCCGCAGCAGGTGGTGACCGCGGTGCTCACGCACGGCCGGAGGGAGCGGCGGCGCCTCCTCTAGCACGATGTGGGCGTTGGTGCCGCCGATGCCGAAGGAGCTGACGCCCGCGCGGCGGGGCACGCCGTTCGACTTCCACTCGGTCAGCTCGGCCGCCACGTGGAACGGGTTGGCGCCGAAGGGGATGCGCGGGTTGGGCCGCTCGTAGTTGAGCGTGGGCGGGATCTTGCCGTGCTCGATCGCCAGGACCGTCTTGGTCAGCCCGGCGATGCCGGCGGCCGGACCCAGGTGGCCGATGTTGGTCTTGACCGAGCCGATCGCGCACCAGCCCGCGTCGTCGGTGTCCCGGCCGAACACCGAGCTCAGCCCGCTCACCTCGATCGGGTCGCCGACGGAGGTGCCGGTGCCGTGCGCCTCCACGTACGTGATCGTGCGCGGGTCGATGCCGGCGACCGCGAGCGCGCCCGCGACCGCCCCGGCCTGTCCCTCGGAGCTGGGCGCGGAGAAACCGGCCTTCGAGGAGCCGTCGTTGTTGATGGCGTTGCCGCGGATGACCGCGCGGATGTGGTCGCCGTCGGCGACGGCGTCGGACAGTCTCTTGAGTACGGCGATGCCGCCCCCGCCGCCCCAGATGGTGCCCTGGGCCGAGGCGTCGAAGGCGCGGCAGTGGCCGTCGGGCGAGTAGATGCCGTCCTGGTGGTACAGGTACCCCCACTCCGGCGGCAGCTCGAAGGAGGCGCCGCCGGTCAGCGCCATGTCGCACTCGCCGCCGCGTAACGCCTCGCAGGCCACGTGCACGGCCACCAGCGAGGAGGAGCAGGCGGTGTGCAGGGTCAGGCTGGGGCCGCGCAGGTCGAGCTTGTAGGAGACGAACGTGGCCAGGTAGTCGGGGTGGTTGCCCACGTAGACGGCGAGGTTGCCGGCCGAGGCGTGGGTCTTGCGGTCGCGCCGGATGTAGAGCCACTGGTACTCGTCGGAGCCGATGGCCCCGTACACGCCGATCTCACCGTCGTAGCGGGCCGGGTCGTAGCCCGCGTCCTCCAGCGCGGTGTGCGCCAGCTCCAGGAAGAGGCGCTGCTGCGGGTCGCGCAGCTCGGCCTCCCGTGGCGACATGCCGAAGAAGGCGGCGTCGAGTGCGCCGTAGTCGGCGGCGACGGACGCGGCCCGGACGAAGCCGGGGTCGTCCAGCAGGTAGCCGGGCACGCCGAGTTCGGCCTGCTCATCCCGGCTGTAGAAACGCACAGACTCCACGCCGTCCACGAGGTTGCGCCAGAACTGCGGCACATCCCCCGCGCCGGGCAGCCGGCAGGCCAGCCCGACGACTGCGATGGGCTCGACCGTCGGTTCGGTCATGTCTCACTCTTTCCTTGTGGGCCTGGTCCGGGCACGGCTTGCGGCGATCGGCCGGGCGCGGCCGGAACCGGAGGTGGTGCTGTGGCCGTCGAAGAACTTCTCGTCGACGGCGATATGGGGGACGACGCGGCGGCGCGTCTCGGGTCGCGGTGAGCGGCATTCTCTAGAGTCCGGATAAATCCTTATAGCCAAGGACATAATTCCAAGTCAACGCCGATTTCGGCCGCATACAAAACCGATAAAGGGCGTGACAGAAAGTAGTGATTGTCAGGCCTGTGGTGAATGTGTATGAATCTCGTTTAATGTGGCGTTCACCGAGAAAGTGAGGCAGTGGTGACATCCTCGGCGGGGCTGTCCTCAGACGAAATCCAGCTTTCCGACACCAAGCGAGCTCTGCTGGAGCAACGCCTCCGCCGCCGGTCCACCGGCAAGTCAGCGGGCATCCCGCGGCGCGAGCCGGGTGCCGAGATCCCCTTGTCCTATGCCCAAGAGGGCCTGTGGTTCATGGAGCAATTCGCTCCAGGAACAGCCGCCTACACCATCCCTTTCGTCCTGCGGCTGCGCGGCAGCCTCGATGATGAACGACTTCACCAAGCCCTTAATACGGTCGTGGCCAGGCACGAGATTTTGCGCACCCGATTTCCGGCCGACGCGGACGGCAGGCCCCGCGTGGAGGTGTCCGATATCGGACACGTCGAGTTGCGGCGGCTGGCCGCCACCGACGAGGCGCACGCCCGCGACCTCCTGGGCGCCGAACTCGCCCGCCCCTTCGTGATCGCCACCGAACCGCCCGTACGCGCCGCGCTCGTCCGCCTCGCCGAGGACGACCACATCCTGCTGGTGACGCTCCACCACATCGCCGGTGACGGATGGTCGCTGGAGATCCTGGCCGGGGAACTGCGCACCCTCTACGCCGGCGAGACCCCGCCCGAACTGGCCCTGCAGTACGCCGACTTCGCCCTCTGGCAGCGCACCCGCCCGGCCGACCGGGCCGACCTGGCCTACTGGCGCGAACGGCTGGCCGGCGTGCCACCCATCGACCTGCCCATCGACGGCCGGCGCGGCGCCGTGGCCACCTTCGACGGCGCCTCCCACTCCTTCCGGCTCGGCCCCGACCTGCTGGCCGCCGCCGGCCGCCTGGCCAGGGAGCACGACGCGACGCTCTACATGGTCGTGCTGGCCGCCTACCAGGTACTGCTCGGCCGTCACAGCGGGCAGACCGACTTCGCCGTCGGCACGCCGGTCGGCGGGCGCCCGCGCAGCGAGCTCGAACCCCTCATCGGCATGTTCGTCAACATGCTGGCCATGCGCGCCGACCTGGACGGCGACCCCACCTTCACCGAACTGCTCACCCGGGTCAGGCGGAACACCCTGGACGCTTTCACCCACCAGCGGCTGCCCTTCGAGCAGTTCGTCGGGGAGCTGGGGCACACCCGGGACGTCTCGCGCACCGCCGTCTTCCAGGCCGCGCTCGCCCTGCAGAGCTACGACGAGGACAGCTTCGCCTGGCCGGGGCTGGCGGCGGAGCCGTACCCGCTGACCGCGAAGGCGGCGCCCTACGAGCTGGAGTTGTTCCTGACCGAGCGGGACGACGGGCTCGACGCGCTGTTCGTCTACAACCGGAACCTGCTGGACCCGGTCACGGTCGAGGAGTTCGGCGCCCGGTTCACCACCCTGCTGCGCGCCGCCGTCGCCGGGCCGGACACGCGGGTGTCGGACCTGGAGATGCTGACCCCGCGGGAACACGAAAAACTCCTGGCGCTGGCCGAGGGGCCGCGCGAGCCGTACCCCGGAGAGAAGACGCTGGGCGGGCTGTTCGAGGAGCAGGCCGCCCGCACGCCCGGCGCCATCGCCCTGGAGTACGGCCGGCAGCGCCTCACCTACGCCGAGCTGGAGCGGCGCTCGGCCCTGCTGGCCGGGCGATTGCGCGAACGGGGCGCGGGGCCGGGGACCCGGGTCGCGGTGGGCATGGAACGTTCGCTCGACCTGGTCGTGAGCCTGCTGGCCGTGGTCAGGGCGGGCGCCGCCTACGTGCCGCTGGACCCCGACTATCCGCAGGAGCGCCTGGACTTCATGCTGCGGGACGCGCGGGCGGCGATCCTGCTGCCGCAGGAGACGGCCCTCGCGCCCCTCCCGGCGACGGACACGCCGCCGACCTCGGCCCACCCCGCCTACATGATCTACACCTCCGGCTCGACCGGCCGGCCCAAGGGCGTGCCCAACACGCACGCCGCCATCGTCAACCGCCTGGACTGGATGCAGCGCCGCTTCGGCCTGACCGGCGCGGACGTGGTCATGCAGAAGACGCCCGCGGGCTTCGACGTCTCCGTCTGGGAGTTCTTCTGGCCGATCGTCACCGGCGCCCGTCTCGTGGTGGCCGAGCCGGGCGGGCACCGCGACACCGCCTACCTGCGTGACCTGATCATCGGCAGCGGCGTGACGACCATGCACTTCGTGCCGTCGATGCTCGCCGCCTTCCTGGAGGAGGAGGGCGTCGAGGGCTGCGCCTCGCTGAAGAGGGTCATCTGCAGTGGCGAGGAGCTGCCGCCGGCCGTCGCCGCCCGGTTCTTCGAGCGCCTGCCGGACACCGAACTGCACAACCTCTACGGCCCCACCGAGGCCGCCGTCGACGTCACCGCCTGGCGGTGCGCGCCCGGCGAGAGCCGGATCCCGATCGGCCATCCGGTACAGAACACCCGCATCCACGTCCTCGACGCGCGGCTGCGGCCGGTGCCGTCCGGCGTGCCCGGCGAGCTGCACATCGGCGGCGTCCAGGTCGCCCTCGGCTACCACGACCGGCCCGCGCTGACCGCCGGCCGCTTCGTGCCCGACCCCTACGGCCCGCCGGGTGCACGCCTGTACCGCACCGGCGACCTGGCCCGGGTACGGCGCGACGGCGCCGTGGAGTTCCTCGGCCGGCTGGACAACCAGGTCAAGATCCGCGGCCAGCGGGTGGAGCTGGGCGAGATCGAGGCCGTGCTGCGCGAGCGGGCGGGCGTGCGCGAGGCGCTCGTCGTCGCCGGCGCGGACGGACTGGTGGCCTACGTCGTCACCGACGCCCCGGACACCGGCCTCCGGGCGGCGCTGAAGGAGATCCTGCCCGACCACATGGTGCCCGGCGCGTACGTGACCATGGACGCGCTGCCCCTCAGCCCCAACGGCAAGGTGGACCGCGCCGCGCTGCCCGCCCCCACCCGGACCGCCGGAGCCGGCGCCCCGCCCACCACCCCGGCCGAGATCGCCGTCGCCGGGATCTGGGGCGAACTGCTCGGCCTGAGCGACATCCGGGCCGACGACGACTTCTTCGAGATCGGCGGGCACTCCCTGGTCGCCATCCAGGTCGTGGCCAGGCTGCGCAAGCTGCTCGCGCCGGTCGAAGGGCGCTCGGTCGGCGTCATGGACCTGTTCAGGAACTCCACCGTGCGGGCGCTGGCCGAGCTCATCGAGGGCCCCGCCCCGGACGAGGACACGCCGCGCGAGCTCCTGCACCGCCTCACGCGCTCGCGTACCACGCCCGCGCTCACGCTCGTCTGCTTCCCCTACGGCGGCGGCAGCGCCCTGGTCTACCAGCCGCTGGCCGACGCCCTGCCGGAGGAGTGCGCGCTGTACTCCATGGCCTTCCCCGGCCACGACCCCGGACGCCCCGACGAGCCGGTGATGCCCCTGGACGAGGTCATCGGCCAATGCGTGCGCGAGATCCTCGACGGCATCGAGGGCCCGATCGCCCTGTACGGCCACTGCGGCATCGGTGGCGCCGTCACCGCCGAGGTCGCCCGGCGCCTGGAGGCCGCGGGGCGCGACCTGGAGGCCGTCTACATCGGCGCCATCTTCCCCTTCGCCCGGCCGCAGGGCCGCGTCGCCGGGCCCCTGGGCAGGCTGCTGCGCTCCGACCGGCTGCGCGGCGACCGTACCTATGAGAACCGCATGAAGGCCATGGGCAACGACATCTCCGGCCTGGACGAGGAGCAGGTCACGTTCATGGTCCGCAACCAGCGCCGGGACACGCTGATCGCGGAGGAGTCGTTCACCCGCATGCTCGGCGAGCGGGCGGAGCCGTTGCGCGCGCCGGTGATCGCGGTCGTCGGCGAGCAGGACCCGGCGACCGACTACTACCGCGAGCGCTACCGGGAGTGGCAGTTCCTGTCGCCCACCACCGCGCTCGTCGTCCTCAGCGAGGCCGGCCACTACTACCTGAAGTACCGCGCGGACGACCTCGCCCAGGTCCTCACCAACACGCACATCGCGATGGAGTACGGCTCGGCCGCCGCGCTGAACCGCTCCGCGAGGGGGCCGGCCGCCCGGTGGTGGGTCGAGGAGACCGCCTCGCCGGAAAAGGAGAAGCACGCGCCGCCCCCGAGCATGCGGCGCTTCCTGAGCGTGTCGGCCGCCCAGCTCGTCGCCCTGGTCGGCACCGCGATCACCGACTTCGCGATCCCGATCTGGGTGTACACCACGACCGGATCCCTGCTGAACTTCGCCCTCCTGGTCGCGTTGGCGATCATGCCGGGCGTCCTGGCCGCCCCGCTCCTCGGCGCGATCGTCGACCGGTCGGGCAAACGCGCGATGATGGCCCTGGGCAACAGCCTCGCCGGCGGCGTGCAGCTGATCTTCGGCGCGCTGTTGTGGACCGGCGCCCTGGCCACCTGGCACATCTATCCGCTCGTCGCGGCGCTCTCGGTCATGATGGTCTTCCAGCGGCTCGCCTACTCCGCGGCGCTGCCGCAGCTCGTGCCCAAGCGCTACCTCGGGCACGCGGCCGGCGTGGTGCAGATGCTCCTGGGCACCTCCCAGTTCGTCGCCCCGCTCCTGGCCGTGGCGCTCCTGGCCGGCGTCGGCCTGAGCGGCATCCTGGCGATCAACGTCGCCGGCTTCTGCGTGATGCTGGGCGCGCTGGCCGTCATCCGCTTCCCCGCCACCCTCGGGCTGGAGCGGCGCGAGACACTGGCCGCCGAGATCGCCGGCGGGTTCCGCATGTCGCTGGGCAACCGGCACCTGCGGGCCGCGCTGCTCTACTTCGCCGTGCTCAACGTCATGCTGGCCGCGGTGCTGATGTCGATCTCGCCGCTGGTGCTGTCGTTCTCCGACCTCGGCACCGCCGGGCGCATCGCGTTCGTCGGCGGCCTGGGCGCCACCCTCGGCGGCATGATCGTCGCGCTGTGGGGCGGGCCGCGCCGGCGCCGCATGCGCGCCGTGCTGCTCGGCACGCTGGCGCTCAGCCTGTTCGCCGTCGTCACCGGAGCGTACGCCTCGCCGCTGACCGTCGGGCTCGGCGCGTTCGGGCTGTGGTGCAGCCTGTCGGTGGTCAACGGCGTCTTCATGACGATCATCCATGTGAAGGTGCCGCAGCGCTTCCACGGCCGGGTGATGGCGTTCAACCAGATGATCTCCTGGTCCACGCTGCCGGTCGGCATGGCCGTGGTCGCGCCGCTGGGCGAGCGGGTGCTGGAGCCGCTGCTCATGCCGGACGGCGCGCTGGCCGCCACCGTCGGCGCGGTGATCGGGGTGGGACCCGGGCGCGGCATCGGGTTCATGTACGTCCTGCTCGGCCTGGGCATCGCCGTACACGCGCTGGTGTCGATGCGGATCCCGCTCCTTGCCAGGTTCGACCGGGAGGTGCCGGAAGCCGATCCCGACGACCTCGTCGGTGCGCGGGCGCTGCAGGCCGGCGCGGGCAACACCGTCAGCCTCGCCTGGAGCGCGCCCGCCTTCGCCAAGGCGCTGACCATGCCGCTGAGCGCGGACACGGCGGCGGGCCTGCTCGGGGAGCCGGTCGAGCGGGTCCTGCTGCGCACCGGCGGCGAGATCAGCGCGGTGTACGAGGTCAGGACGCCCAGCCGCGAGCTGATCTTCAAGCTGTATCCCGGCCTGTTCACCGACCGCATGCGCAAGGAACAGCGGGTGTACGAGCTGCTCGCCCGCACCGGGGCGGCGGCGCCCAGCGTGGTCCTGGCCGACGACTCCAAGCGTGACCTGCCCCAGGCGTACCTGGTGATGACGAAGATCCCCGGCCGGCCGCTCTCGCAGGTCTCCGCCGCCCTCGACGCCGCGACCGTCGAACGGCTCTACCGCGAGATGGGCCGCGTGCTGCGGGCCGTGCACAGCGTCGAACTCACCGCGTACGGCCCGCTGGACGGGGTCCAGGAACCCACGAACGACGCCTACCTCGGCGGCCAGTTCGACCTCAAGGTCGCCCGGTTCGCCGAGTTCGGCGGCGACCCCGACGTGCACGCGGCGCTCGTCGCCCGCGTGCGCGCCGACCGTCACCTGCTGGCGCGCTGCGCCACCCCCGTCCTGCTCCACCACGACTTCCACGAGCGCAACGTCATGGCCGACGAGCACGACGGGCGATGGGAACTGACCGGCGTCATCGACGTCGAGAACGCGCTCGCCGGCGACCCCCTCATGGACCTGGCCCGCACCGACTACTTCGCGGTCAAGGACGACCCCGCCCGCCGCCGCGCCCTCCTGGACGGGTACGGCACGCTGCCCGGCGACTGGGCCGAGCGGCTGGCCTTCTACCGGCTCTACCACGCGCTGGACCAATGGCACTGGCTGGCCACCCTCGGCGAGGTCAGCGCGCTGGAGCCGATCACCCGGGAGATTCGCGCATGCCTGTGACCGAAGACGCCTTCCCCGCCTCCTCCGCGCAGGAACGGGTCTGGTTCCTCACCACGCTGCTGCCCGGCCTGCCTCTCTACAACATCGCGGGCATCTCCCGGCTGGAACGGCTCGGCGACGTCGACCCGGCGCTCATGGAGCGGGCGCTCCGGCTGGTGACCGAGCGGCACGAGCCGATGCGCACCCGCTTCGAGCTGCGCGAGGAGCAGGTCATGCAGCTCATCGCACCCGAGATCCCGGTACGGCCGGCCTACACGGACCTGACCGGCGACGAGGCGTCTTTGGCGGCGCTGGCCGCGCGCGACGCCGCCGAGCCGTTCGCCCTCGACCGGGCGCCGCTGTGGCGGGCCAGGCTGGTCAAGCTCGGCGGCGGCCGGTGGCGGCTCGTCCAGGTCTTCCACCACGCCATCTACGACGCGTGGTCCGCGGAGATCTTCAGCGCCGACCTCACCGAGGCGTACCTGTCGCTGCGCGAGCAACGTGCCCCCCGCTTCGCCAAGCTGACCGTCCAGTACGCCGACTACGCCGTCTGGCAGCGCGAGCAGGGCTTCGAGACCGACCTGGCCTACTGGAGCCGGCGCCTGGCCGGATCGGCCCCCCTCGAACTGCCCGCCGACCACCCCCGCCCCGCCGAACTCGGCTACGCCGGAGCCAACCACCCGTTCACCGTGCCGGCCGAGCTGACGGCGCGGGTGGCGGCGCTGGCCAGGAGCCGCGGCGCCACCCCCTTCATGGTGCTGTTCACCGCCTACGCCGCCCTGCTCGCCCGCTGGAGCGGCCAGCACGACGTGGTGATCGGCTCACCCGTGGCCGGCCGCGACCAGGACGAGCTCAACCCGCTCATCGGCATGTTCGTCAACACCCTGCCCCTCCGCACCGACCTGGGCGGCGACCCCGCCTTCGGCGAAGCCCTGGACCGCGTGCGCACCACCGTCCTGGAGGCGCTCGAACACCAGGACGTGCCCTTCGCCCGCATCGTCGGCGCGCTCAACCCGCCCCGCGACCCCGCCCGCACCCCGCTCTACCAGGTCGCCTTCAACCAGCTCCCCTTCGACGTACGCGGCCAGATCGGCACCGGGACCACCAAGACCGACCTCACGCTGGAGTTGCAGAACGCGCGGGGCGACATGAGCGGGTGGCTGGAGTACAGCACCGACCTCTATGACCCGGCCACGATCGCCGGGCTCGCTGAGGGATACCTCGCCCTGCTCGACGCCGCCACCGCCGACCCGTCCCTGCCGCTGTCGCGCCTGCCGCTCATGCCCGCCTCCCGCCGTGCCGAGGTGGCCGGCGCCTGGCACGGGCCGCGGCTGCCGTACCCGTCGCGGCCCCTTCACGATCTCGTGGCGGCCCGCGCCGCCGAGACGCCGGACGCCCCCGCGGTGATCGTCCCGCACGAGGACCGCACGCTGACCTACGCCGAGCTGGACGCCCGCGCCGACGTCCTCGCCAGGACGATCGTCTCCCGCGGCGTGGGAATCGAGTCCCCGGTCGCGGTCTGCCTCCCGCCCGGCGCCGACCTCGTGATCGCCCTGCTGGCCGTGCTGAAGTCCGGCGCCTGCTACGTCCCCCTCGACCCCCGCTACCCGGCCGACCGGCTGCGCCTCATGCTCGAGGACTCCGGGACCGAGCTCGCGCTCACCACCCCGGAACTGGCCGACCGCCTTCCCTGCGTCGCCCTGCTGACCGACCTGGGCGAAGAGGTTCCGGACCACCATCCGCTGCCGGCCGTCACGCTCGATCACCTCGCCTACGTGATCTACACCTCCGGCTCCACCGGCGTGCCCAAGGGCGTCATGGTCCCGCACCGGGGCGTGGTGAACCTGGTCGAAAGCCTGGCGTTCCCGGCGGCCGAGCGGGTGCTGCTGCTGACCCCGCTCTCCTTCGACATCGCCGCACTCGAACTCTTCGGGCCGCTCCTCCGAGGAGGGGCGGTCGTGGTGGCGCCGCCGTACGGCAAGCTCACCAAGCTTCTGGCGGACGTGACGACCGTCCAGGCGCCCCCGTCCGTCCTGGAGGAGATCGTCGCCGACCTCCCTGACGGCCTGCCGAAGATCCTGAGCGGCGGCGAACCCCTCGGCCTCCCCCTGGCCCGCCGCCTGCTGGGCAAGACCAACGAGCTCCACAACATGTACGGCCCCACCGAGACCACCATCTGGTCCCTCACCCACCGGGTACACCCGGAGGACACGGCCGTCTCGATCGGCCGCCCCGTGGCCAACACCACGTCCTACGTCCTGGGCCCCGGCCTCGACCCGCTCCCGCCCGGCGTGGTCGGCGAACTCTACCTGGGCGGCGACGGCCTGGCCCGCGGCTACCACCGCCGCCCGTCCCTGACCGCCGCCCGCTTCGTCCCCGACCCCTTCGGTACGGCCGGCGGCCGCCTCTACCGCACCGGCGACCTGGTCCGCCGCCGGCCCGACGGCACCCTCGAATTCGTCGGCCGGGCGGACGACCAGGTGAAGGTCCGCGGCGTCCGCATCGAACTGGGCGAGGTCGAAACCGCCCTCACCACCCACCCCGGCGTCACCCGCGCGGTTGCCGCCGTCCGCGACGACGCCCCCGGCGGCCGTGCCCTCGTCGCCTACGTGGACGACCGGGCCCCGCTGGCCGAGCTGCGCGGCTACCTCCAGGACCGCCTGCCGCCCACCATGGTCCCCAGCCTCTACGTGCCGGTCGGCCACTTCCCGAAGCTCCCCAACGGCAAGCTCGACCGCGCCGCCCTCCCCTCCCCGCGGACCGCCCCCGCCACCGCCGCACCCGCCACCCCGGAGACGGCCGCGGAGGAACTGGTCCACGACGTCTGGGCCGGCGTCCTGGGCAGGCACGCGTTCGGCATCGACGACGACTTCTTCGACCTCGGCGGCCACTCGATGCTCGGCACCCGGGTCGTGGCCAGGATCTGCTCGGAGCTGGAGATCGAGCTGCCGCTCAACACGCTGTTCCTGACCCGGACGGTCCGCCGGCTGGCGGCGGCGGTGGAGGCGCACCTGGCGGCGGAGATCGACCAGTTGTCGGAGGAGGAGGCGGCGGCGCTGATGGAGGGGTGAGGTCAGGTCTACGTCACAGCGCGCCCCAGGAGTACGTGACCTTCTCGATCTTCATGTAGGTGAACAGCTCCGTGCTGCGCACGCCGGGAACCCGCCGGACGACGTCGTTCAGGATGGTCAGCAGTTCGGCCGAGTCGCGCCCGATGACCTCGACGAGGATGTCGTAGCGCCCGGACGACAGCACCACGTACACGATCTGGTCGACCTCCGACAACGCCGCGGCGACCGCCCGCAGGTCGCCGTCCGCGTTGATCCCGATCATGGCCTGGACGTTGAAGCCCATCTTGAACGGCTCGGAGACGGCGACCACCTCGATGACGCCGTTGTCGAGGAGCCGCTGCACCCGCTGGCGTACCGCGGCGCGGGACAGCCCCACTTCCGGCCCCAGTTTGGAGTACGGCATGCGGCCGTCCACCTGGAGAACCCGGATGATCGACTTGTCGATCTCGTCGAGTTCGACCTGGTGTGCCCGGTTGTCCTCGGCCACGCGGCGCCTCCCACGCTGATCTTCACTGCGGGTCCAACCGTACGGCATCGCCGGCCCTTCGATCGTATCGCTTCCCCATACTGAACTCGGCAAGCGATTGGCTTGCCCAGAACCGAAGTGCCAGCGAAAAGCTTGAAAACTTCGCGACCCGGTGTACAGAATGACTGTCTCATCCATAGGAGGCAGTCACGATGAGCGACCTGTTGGGCGAACCGCTGGCCAAGGAACGGGCCGCCTACGCCGCCCGCAACCCCCGATCGCGCGCCGCGCACGAGCGCGCGGACCATCTGCTGGGCCGGGTGCCGATGACCTGGATGGCCAAGTCGGCCGCGGAGTTCCCGCTGTACCTGGACCGTGCCTCCGGGGCGCGGGTGTGGGACGCCGACGGCCATGAACTGGCCGACTTCTGCCTGGGAGACACCGGGGCGATGGCCGGGCACTCGCCCCCGGCCACGGTCGAGGCGGTGAGCAGGCGCTACGCCGAGCTGGGTGGCGCCACCACGATGATGCCGACCGAGGACGCCGCGGCCGTGGCCGAGGAGCTGTCGCGCAGGTTCGGCCTCAGCCGGTGGAGCTTCGCCCTGACCGCCACCGACGCGAACCGGTGGGCGTTGCGGCTGGCCCGCGCGGTGACCGAGCGGCCGCGGGTGCTGGTGATGAGCTTCAGCTACCACGGCAGCGTGGACGAGTCGTTCATCGTGACCGGGCCGGACGGCCCGGTGCCGCGTCCGGGCAACGTGGGCGCGCCCTACGACGTGACGCGGACCAGCCGGGTGGTCGAGTTCAACGACGTGGAGGCGCTGGAGCGGGAGCTGGCTCACTGCGACGTGGCCGCCGTGCTGATGGAGCCGGCCATGACCAACATGGGCATCGTCCTGCCAGAGCCGGGCTATCTGGCCGCGGTCCGCGAGCTGACCAGGCGGGCGGGGACGTTGCTGATCAACGACGAGACGCACACCGTCTCGGCGGGACCGGGCGGCTGCACCAGGGCGTGGGGGCTGCGGCCCGACATCGTGACCGTCGGCAAGGCGATCGCCGGCGGGCTGCCCATCGGCGCCTACGGGCTGACCGGCGAACTGGCCGGACGGCTGCTGGGGCGCGGCGACCTCGACCTGGTCGACACCGGCGGCGTCGGCGGCACGCTGGCCGGCAACGCGCTGTCGATGGCGGCGGCGCGGGCGACCCTCGGCGAGGTGCTCACCGAGGGCGCCTACGACCGGATGATCGCCCTGTCGGGCCGCTACACCGAGGGCGTCCGGCGGCTCATCGACGCCAACGGGCTGCCGTGGGTGGTGACCCAGCTCGGCGCGCGCTCGGAGTACCGGTTCATGACGCCGGGGCCGCGCAACGGCACCGAGTCCTACCTGTCCACCGACGCCGGGCTTGAGGACTACCTCCACCTGTACCTGCTCAACCGGGGCGTGATGCTGACGCCCTTCCACAACATGGCCCTGATGTGCCCGGACACCACCGAGGCCGACGTCGATCTGCACCTGGAGATCCTCGGCGCCGCGGTCGCCGGGCTGCCCGGCTGATCAGGTGCGCAGGGGAACCGCCTTGATCGCCAGCGCGGCCAGCAGGCTGACCACCGCCAGCCCGGCCGAGACGGCGAAGACGGTTCCCGTCGCCCCGGCATAGGCATCCCGTACGGCCGGGCCGTACCCCCGGGCGGCGTCCACGGCGTGGGTGACGATCGCGCCCAGCACGGACATGCCCATCACCCCGCCGAGCGAGCGGAAGAACGACACCGACGCGCTCGCCGCGCCGACGCGGTCGGCGGGCGCGCTGTTCTGGACGGCGAGCACATAGTTCTGCATCACGACCCCGATGCCGAGACCCACGAGGATGGTCGATGCGACGACGTACCAGGTGGGCGGCCCCGAGCCGAGGACCGCCAGCAACGCCAGGCCGGCGGCCAGCGCGGCGGAGCCGCCCACCAGAAAGCCCTTCCAGCGTCCGAACCGGGTGATGAGGTGACCGGAGCCGAGCGTGGCGAGCGTGGTGCTCACCATCATGGGCATGCACAGCAGCCCGGCCTCGGTCGGCGAGTAGCCGCGGGCGAGCTGGAAGTACTGGCTGATGAAGACGATCGAGCTGAACATGACCATCCCCACCGCCGAGCTGCCGGCGATCGCCAGCGCCGTGGTGCGCAGGCGCAGCAGGGACAGCGGTACGACGGGGTCGGGATGCCGCCGTTCGGCGAGGTACAGAAGGACGCCGGCGACGAGCGTGCCCGCCAGGCACGCGGCGCTCTGCCAGGACCACCACGGGTAGGCGCGGCCGGCGAAGGTCACCCACACCGCGGGAGTCATGGCGGTCACGGTGGTCAGCAGCGCGCCGAGGTAGTCGACGCGGGCCTTGCGCCGGACCCAGGGCACGCGCAGGTACCGGTTCAGGATGACCAGGCTCACGATGGCGAAGGGGACCACCACGAAGAAGCACCAGCGCCAGCCCAGCCAGGCGGTGTCGACGATCGCCCCGCCGATCAGCGGCCCGCACAGGGTGCCGAGGGCCATCACGGTGGCGATGTAGCCGCCGTAGCGCCCGCCCTGCCGCGGCGGCACGATGCCGGCCACGATGGCCTGGGCCGTCGCCAGTAACCCGCCCATCGCGATGCCCTGCACGGCTCGCATGCCGATGAGCATCTCGATGGTGGGGGAGGTCCCGGCCGCCACCGACCCGGCGGCGAACAGGGCGAGCGCCGCCTGCACGACCTTGCGCTTGTCGAACTGGTCGGCCAGCCGGCCCCACAGGGGGATGCTGACGGTCATCGTGAGCAGGGAGGTCGCCACGAGCCAGGTGTACTGCGCCTGGCTTCCGCCGAGGGCGGCCACGATCGACGGCACGGCGTTGGTGACGATCAGCGTGCTGGACACGGCGGAGAACAAGGCGAGCAGCAGCCCGGCCAGCGCCTTCAGGATCTCGCGCTCGGACAGCCGGGAGGAGGGAGCATCTAGTTCCATGCCTTAACTATATGGACACACGCACTACTTGGCCGGACCGAAGTCCTTGTCGGCCTGCTCGTCGAGCGCCTCCTCGAGAGCCTCGCTGTCGAGCACCTTCAGGGCCTCCTGCGCGTCGCCGAGCACTTCCTGGAAGCGCTCGACGAGCAGGCGGTTCACGGTCGCCAGAACCTCGTGCCCGCGCGGGGTGACGTCGAAGACCACGCCACGTCCGTCGGAGGCCAGCCCGCCGCGCTCGATCAGGCCGCTCTTGACCATTCCGTTGGTGAGGGCGGAGATGGCCGGCCGGCTGACAGCCGTGTACCTGGCCAGCTCGTAGGCCCGCTGCCGGCCGGCGGCCGCACTGGTCAGGGCCCGGTACTGCGGCATGGTCAGACCGCCCTCCTCGCACGCCTGCTGGGCGATGCGGGCCAGGCGGACGATCGTCCGGACGGCGGCGAGCAGGTCGGCGTCCATACCCATGTCCATGTCTCTCCTTCACACTGCGTCCTTGATCGGCCACAGCCTAAATTGCCCCATTGCGGATGGCGAGAAAGTAGCTACACTCCCCATATGATTAAAGCACTTAACTACTTCTGGCCATGGGCGGCCGAGTAGCGCCCGACGGCCTGGACGCACTGGCCCAGGCCGAGCTCGTCCGCACCGGCCAGGTCACCCCGGCCGAACTCCTGGACGACACGATCGACCGCGTCGAGAAGACGAACCCGGCGATCAACGCGGTCGTCACCACGATGTACGACGAGGCCCGCGCCACGCTGGCCGCCCCGCTGCCGGAAGGGCCGTTCACCGGCGTGCCGTTCCTGCTGAAGGACGGCGGCGGCGTGGCCTACGCGGGAGTCCCGATGACCTCCGCCAGCAGGTTCCTGGCCGGCTATGTCCCCGACCGGGACGGCGAGCTCACCCGCAGGTACAAGGCCGCCGGGCTCGTGGTCTGCGGCAAGACCAACCTGCCCGAGTTCGGGCTCCAGCCGACCACCGAACCGGAACTGTTCGGCCCGACCAGGAACCCCTGGAACCCGGACCTGTCGGCCGGCGGCTCCAGCGGCGGCGCCGCCGCGGCGGTCGCGGCCCGCATGGTCACGATGGCCAACGCCAGCGACAGCGGCGGTTCCATCCGGGTGCCCGCCTCGTGCTGCGGCGTGTTCGGCATGAAGCCGACCCGGCTGCGCATCGCCTCCGCACGCCGGCGGGCCGGAGTCTCCATGCGCATCGCGGTGCTGAGCGAACACGCGATCACGCTCAGCGTCCGCGACTGCGCCGCCCTGCTCGACGCCACCGCCGGACCGCTGCCCGGCGACCCCTTCGTCGCACCCCCGCCACCGCGCCCCTACCTGGAGGAGACCAGAACCGACCCCGGCAGGCTGCGGATCGTCTTCACCAGGGAGTCACTCCTCGGCCCCCCGCTCCACCCGGACGCCGTCGCGGCCGTGGAGGACGCGGCCCGCCTGTGCGAGAGCCTCGGCCACCACGTGGAGGAGGGCGCGCCCCGGCTGGGCTCCGATCTCGCCAGGCCGTTCACGACCGTCTCGGCCGGCGGGCTGGCCTGGGACATCGCCCACCTCGAACGCGTCACCGGAAAGAAGGCCCGGCCGGAGGACTTCGAGACGGCCACCTGGGCCATGATCGAACAGGGCCGGTCCGGCTCGACGAGCCTGAGCGCCTACATGGACGCCCTGGCCGAGCTGCAGACCCTGTGCGACGACCTGGCCGCCTTCCAGGCGCCCTATGATCTCTGGCTCACGCCCGCCACCGCCGCACCGGCCCCGCCGCTCGGCGCGTTCGCCACCGGCGGCCTCGCCCTCATGGGCGCCTTCCTGCAGTTCACCACGCTCATCAACATCACCGGCCAGCCGGCCGTGTCGATCCCGCTCTACTGGAACGCCGCCGGGATCCCCCTCGGCGCCCACTTCGTCGCGCCCTACGGCGACGAAGGCATGCTCTTCCGTCTTGCCGCCCAGCTCGAGGCCGCGCGCCCCTGGGCCGCGCGGGCTCCCCACCAAGCCGAGAGGTTCTCATGACGACGTCCACCGACACCCGGCCCAATCCGTACTTCCCCGGCGACCACTGGACCTCGCACGTGTTCATCGCCAACGAGGTGATGGACGACCAGATCAAGCACACGCTCGGCATGATGTTCTTCGGCATGTCCGACCTCGGCGAATGCCTGGAGGCCGCGGGGAAGATCCGGGTCGACGACGAGGAGAGCTGGGTCACGGCCTGGTCCGACGTGGCCTCGCGGCTGCGGCGGCGGGCCGAGGCAGCCGAGCGGAAGGGGCGGCTGGTCAGCGCCGCCGACGCCTACCTGCGGGCCTCGACGTACTGGCGCACCTCGCTGCTGCACTTCAGCTTCCCCGACGACCCCAGGGTCAGGGAGAACGCGGTCGCGGCCTACGCCTGTTACGACCGCTACCTGGAGCTGTCGGACTATCCAGGACAGCTGCTCAAGATCCCCTACCAGGACAGCTTCCTGCCGTCCTACCTCTACCGTTCCCCGCTGGCCAAGGGGCCGGCGCCCCTGCTGATCTTCTTCCAGGGGCGTGACGCCTGGGCGGAGGACACCCGCTGGGTCTACGACAACGCGATCCGCCGGGGTTACCACTGCCTCGCCGTCCAGGGACCGGGGCAGGGCGCGGCGCTGCGCGTGAACAACCTCCACTTCCGCCACGACTGGGAGAACGTCGTCTCCCCCATCGTGGACGTGGCCGAGAAGCTCGACGGCGTCGACCGCGAGCGCATCGGCCTCATGGGGCTGAGCTTCGGCGGCTATCTCGCGCCCCGGGCGGCGGCGTTCGAGTCCCGGCTGAAGGTGTGCGTGGCCAACCCGGGCGTGCTGAAGTGGGGCGCCTCCATCAAGGAGAACCTGCCGGAGGCGATCGGCCAGGCCCTCGCGGAGGGGCCCGGCGCGTTCAACGCCGCGGCGGCCGCCCTCTGTGACGCCTCACCGCTGGCCGAGTGGTTCATCCGCGACGCCTCCTGGAAGCACGGCGTGCAGACGCCGTACGAGCTGTTCAAGGAGCTCGACGCCTGCGACCTGACCGACGTGGCCGGGCAGATCACCTGCCGCACGCTGGTCATGGACGGCACCGAGGAGCGGTTCTCCGCCGGACACGCCGAGCAGCTCTACGACGCGCTGACCTGCCCGAAGGACTTCCTGCTCTTCGACGCGACCTCGACCGCGCAGTTGCACTGCCAGACCGGCGGGACCGCGACGGCGGCCGAGTTCACCTTCGACTGGCTGGACGAGCACCTCTAACGGCGCCCTGAAGGAAGAGGGCGACTCATGACCGCCGCCGATGTGCCGGATCCGTCCGAACCCGTCGTCCTGCCGGACGACCTGCTGCCCGGTGCCGAAGCCACGGAGCCGGGACTGCTCGACACACTCCGCCACGGCGGCTGGTCGATCTGCGCGACCGCCATCCCGCTCGTGGCCCTCGAACAACTCACCCGCGAGGCGACCACCACGCTGGCGCCGGACATCAGGGACTACTTCGGCATCTCCGCCGCCTTCCTCACCGCGATGGCCGGGCTGGCGGGCGTCGCGCTGACGGTCGGTGGAATCCCCATGGCGTGGCTGGCCGACCGGGTCAACCGCAAGCATCTCGTGGTCGCCTCGGCCGTGCTGGGCACGGGCGCGCTGACGCTGGCCGGTCTGGCGCAGGACACCTGGCAACTGCTCGTCGCCTACCTGCTGACCGGCGTCGCCGCCGCGTACTCCAACCCGGTCTTCCTGTCGATGTTGTCCGACGCCTACCCCATCCAGGGGCGCGGCCGGATCCTGTCGCTGCACGCCATGGCCACCCCCCTGGGACAGGCGCTGGGCCCGGCCCTGGCCGGTGGGGTCGCCGGGCTGGTGGGCGGGCCCGAGGCGTGGCGGTGGGCCTACTTCGCGCTGGCCGTGCCGTACGCGCTGGCCGCCCTGGCCGCGGCCGTCTTCCTGAGGGAGCCCGGCCGCGGCCGGGCCGAGCGGCATCTGTTCTCCGGTACGGCCGGCCCGCCGGTGGGGATCATGCAGGCGTTCCGCCAGATGATGCGGGTCAAGACCTTCGTCCACATGTGCGTGGGCATCGGCGTCCTGGGCCTGGCCCTGGCCACGCTCCCGCTCCAGATGTCGATCCTGCTGGGTGACGAGTACGGTTTCGACGCCTCCGCCCGCGGCGTCGTGTTCTCCCTGGCCCAGATCCCGGTCATCGCCGCGATGATCATCACCGGGCACCACTTCGACCGCTCCTACCGGCGCCATCCCGAACGGATCATGCACCTGGCCGGCTTCGCCATGCTCGCCTTCGGGCTGCTCGTCCTCGCCGGTGTCTGGTTCCCCTCGGTCTGGCCCCTGCTCACCTTCTACGTGCTGGCCTGCATGTGCAGCGGCATCGCCCTCACCGCGGTCAACCCGCTGATCGCCTCGGTCACCCCGCCCCGGGTGCGGACCCAGGCGTTCGCGATCCTGCCGGTGTTCACCTTCCTCATGGGCGGCTTCCTCGGGTCCGTCTTCGCCGGGTTCGTCGCCGACTCCTTCGGGCCGCGCATGGCGCTGACGGTGGTCATGCCGATCTCGGCGTTCGCCGCCGGATACGTCTTCCTCCACAGCGCCCGGTTCCTGCGGCCGGACATCGCCGCGGCGCTGACCGAACTCACCAGAAAGGCGTGACAGCATGTTCGACCTGTCAGGCAAGGTCGCCGTGGTCACCGGCGCCAGCTCCGGCATCGGGGCGGAGATCGCCCGCGCGGCGGGCGCGGCGGGCGCCCGCGTGGTCCTGGCCGGCCGCTCCGCGGCCCGGCTGGAGGAGGCCGCGAAGGCGGTGACCGCCGCCGGAGCCGAGGCGGCCACCGTGGCCGTGGACCTGCGCGCCGACGACGCGCCCGCGGCGATCGTCGAGGCGGCGCTGGCCCGGTTCGGCCGGATCGACGTCCTGATCCACTCGGCCGGGATCTACACGCAGGCCTCCCTGGAGGAGACCACCGACGAGGTGTTCGACGACCAGTGGACGATCAACGTGCGGGCGCCCTTCCGGCTCACCCGGGCGGTCCTGCCCCACCTCGGCGACGGCGCCTCGATCATCTTCGTCTCCTCCATGTCAGGACATGTCGGCTCGCCCGGCGACAGCGCGTACTGCGCCTCCAAGGGCGCCGTGGAGCTCATGGTCAAGGCCCTGGCCACGGAGCTGGCGCCCGCCGGGATCCGGGTCAACGCGGTCGCGCCGGGAAACGTGCACACCCCGATCAACCGGGAGCTGATCACCACCGAGGTGGAGCGGGAGATCGTGGCCGCCACCCCCGCCGGGCGCATCGGGCTGGTGCGCGACATCAGCCCGGCGGTCGTGTTCCTGGCCTCCGACGCCGCGGCGTACGTGGTCGGCGCGAGCCTGCCCATCGACGGCGGCTTCATCGCCCAGTAAGAAGGAGTTTGGCATGACCCGTTTCCCCAGTGGCGTCGCATCCGCCGACTGGCACCGCGAACTCGACCGGCTGGAGCTGGTCTCCCGTTTCCCCGAGACCTCGCGCAACCTCTTCGACGAAGGCCCGCACCTGGTCTCGACACCCGATCTGCCCTGGGGAGACGCGGTCCGCGAGGCGTCCGTGGAGGCGTATCGCCGCTTCATCCACGGTGAAACCTGGATCACCGGCGGCGGCGCGCGCGAGATGGAAGCCGAGATCGTGCGATGGATGGGCCGCCTGCTCGGCGCCGCGGAACCGGCCGGTTTCGTGACGTCCGGCGGCTCGGAGTCCAACATGTGCGCCATCCTGACCGCCAGGCAGCTGTCCGGGCGCCGTACCGGAAGCGTCGTCTATCCCGACAACGGCCACTACTCCCTGCCCAAGCTGTGCGCGATGTTCGGCCTCGACCCGGTGCCCGTCCCCGCTCCGCCGGAGGGGCTGCACCTGGTGGACCCCGCCGCCATCGAGGCGGCGATCCGCCCGGACACCGTCGCCCTGATCGCGACCGCCGGCACGTGGGCGTACGGCAGCATCGACCCGATCGAGGCGATGAGCGAGATCGCGCGCAGGCGGGGACTCTACCTCCACGTCGACGGCGCGTTCGGCGGCTACATCCTGCCCTTCCTGGAGCGTTCCGGCTACGACCCCGGCATCCCGCCCTGGGACTTCCGCCTGCCCGGCGTCTGCTCGATCAGCGCCGACCTGCACAAGAACGGCATGGCCCCGCCGCCGGCCGGCACGTTGTTCTTCCGCGACGCCTCCCTGCTCGCCGCGGCGAAGGAGATCTGCCCGCCCAACGGCACGATGTCCGGCACCCGCGGCACCGGGCCCATCGCGGGCGCCTGGACCATGGTCAAGCTCCTGGGCGAGGCCGGGTACACCGCCGTCTCGCTGGCGTCGATGGCCATGCGCGACGAACTGGCCGAAGGCGTGCGCGAGATCGACGGCCTGAGCGTGTATCCCGGCTCGCGGATCAACATGTCGCTCATCCACTCCGCCACCCTCGACCTGCGGCCGGTGGCCGACGAGCTGCGGGCACGCGGGTGGATGTTCGCCGCCCGCGCGGTGCCCGCCCCGGTCGGCATCGTCGTGGTGCCCATGCCGCACAACCATGGGCAGATCCCCCACTTCCTCGACGATCTCCGCGATGCGGTACGGCTGGCCGTACCGCTGACCGGCGACGCGGACGAGGCCGAGCGAGAGAGCGTGTCCAGCTATGGCTTCTGAAGCCTCCCTGCGGGTGTCGGTGGACATCGGCGGGACCTTCACCGATCTGGTGGTGGAACGCGAGGCCCGCCTGCGCCTGTTCAAGTCGCCGACGGTGCCGGACGACCCGGTGCTCGGCATCCTGAACGTCCTGGGCATGGCCGCCGCGGCCGACGGCCTGCCGCTGGAGGCGTTCCTCGGCCGGGTCGAGACGTTCGTGCACGCGACCACCCGCGGCCTGAACGCCGTCCTCACCGGCACCACGGCCCGGACGGCGCTGCTCACCACCGCCGGTCATCCGGACATCCTGCTGCTGCGCGAGGGCGGCAGGCGCGACCCGTTCGACTTCACCACGCCCTTCCCCGAGCCGTACGTCCCCCGCTCGCTCACCTTCGAGGTGGACGAGCGCGTCTCGGCCACCGGCGCGGTCCTGCGCCCGCTGGACGTGGCGGCGCTGGAGCGCACCTGCGACCGGCTGATCGAGGCGGAGGCCGAGGCGGTCGCGGTCTGCCTGCTGTGGGCCACGGTCAACCCCGAGCACGAACGGGCCGTGGGCGAGGTGCTCCGGCGCCGGCTGCCCGGGGTGCCGCACACGCTCTCCCACGCGCTCAACCCGTCCCTGCGCGAGTACCGCCGGGCCTCCTCCGCGGCCATCGACGCCTCGCTCAAGCCGTTGATGAGCGCCTACTTCGACGGGCTCACCGCCCGGCTGCGCGCGGCCGGGCTGACGGGCCGCATTCTGATGGTCACCTCCGCCGGCGGCGTCGCCGACGTGGACGACGCCATCGCCATGCCGATTCTCACGATCAACTCGGGCCCGTCGATGGCGCCGGTGGCCGGGCGCGCCTACGCCTTCACCGACCTGGGCGCGGACGAGGTGATCGTCGCGGACGCGGGCGGCACCACCTACGACGTGACGCTGGTGCGCAAGGGCGAGATCCCCTCGACCCGATCGGCGTGGGTGGGCGCCGAGGGCACCGGGCACATGACCGGCCTGGCGTCCATCGACGTCAAGAGCGTCGGCGCGGGCGGCGGCAGCATCGCCTGGGTGGACTCCGGCGGCCTGCTGCACGTCGGTCCGCGCAGCGCGGGTTCGGTGCCGGGCCCCGCCTGTTACGGGCGCGGCGGCACCGCGGCCACGGTGACCGACGCCGCGCTGGTGCTGGGCTACCTGGACCCGGACTCCTTCTCCAACGGCTCGATGACCCTGGACCCGGCCGCCGCCGTGGCCGCGGTCACCCGGGACGTCGCCGGGCCGCTCGGGCTCGATCCCGTCGGCGCCGCCCGGGCGATCCTGGAGCTGACCACCGAGCAGATGGTCCGCGCCATCGAGGAGATCACCCTGCAGCAGGGCATCGATCCCGGCCGTGCCGTCCTGGTGGGCGGAGGCGGCGCCGCCGGGCTCAACGCGGTCGCGGTGGCCGGCCGCCTGGGCAGCCGCAGCCTGGTCGTCCCCGCGGTGGGCGCCGCCCTCGCCGCGGCGGGCGCGCTCATGTCCGACCTCACCGCGGTGTACTCGGCCACGGTCCCGGCCGTGACCAGCTCCTTCGACACCGGCAAGGTCAACCGCGCGCTCGCCGGCCTGCACGGCCGCTGCCGGGAGTTCGTCGCCAGGATGCCGGGCTCCGGCGCCTCCATCACCCTGTACGCCGAAGCGCGCTACCCGCAGCAGATCTGGGAACTGGAAGTGCCGTTGCGGGTACGCGCCTTCGGGCCCGGCGACGTCGGGGAGTTCGAGACCGACTTCCACGCCATGCACCGGCAGATCCTCGGCATCGCCGACGAGGCCTCGCCGGTGGAGGTGGTGAGCTGGGACGCGAGGGTACGCGTCGCGCTGCCCGGCTCCGGTGGCACGCTGACGACCCGGCTCACCGATCCGCGGCGGCCGTCGGTACGGCGGGCCTTCGTAACCGGTCACGGCATGACCGACGTCCCGGTACGCCCCCTGGCCACGATCGCGCCGGGGGAACGGGTGCCGGGACCGGTGCTCGTCGAGTCGCCGTTCACCACGGTGGTGATCGCCGACACCATCAGCACTGCGGAGCTGGGACCCTCCGGCTCCCTGATCATCAACAGAGGTGACGCCGCATGACCAGTGTGGAAGCGCCCGCGCCGGGCCGTACCGGGGAGCGGCTGGACGGAGCCCGGCTCGCGGTGCTCAGCCACCGCTTCGAGGCCATCGTGCGCCGGATGTCGAACACCCTGGCCCGGTCGGGACGCTCCGGCGTGCTGAACACCGCCAGGGACTTCTCCTGCTGCGTGCTCACCGCCGCCGGCGAGGTGCTGATGACCGGCGACAGCCCGCCCATCCACGTGATGGGCGGCCCCGACCTGCAGGCCCGGTCGATGCTGGAGTTCTATCCCCGGCCCCGGGCGGGTGACGCGTTCCTGCACAACTCGCCCTACCACGGCAACACGCACGCGGCCGACCACTCCATCCTGGTGCCGGTCGTGGACGACGACGGCGTGCACCGCTTCACCGTGCTGGCCAAGGCCCATCAAGCGGACTGCGGCAACTCGGTGCCCACCACCTACATGGCCAGCGCCCGCGACGTGTACGAGGAGGGGGCGCTGATCTTCCCGGTCGTCCGGGTGCAGGACGCGTACGCCGACTGCGCGGACATCCTGCGCATGTGCGAGATGCGCATCCGGGTGCCCGAGCAGTGGCGCGGCGACTACCTCGCGGTCCTGGGCAGCGCCCGCATCGGTGAACGCGCGCTGCTCCAGCTCGCCGGCGAGGTCGGCTGGGACACGCTGACCGGCTTCGCCCGCGACTGGCTCGACTACGGCGAAGCCCGCATGGAGGCGGCGATCCGCGCGCTGCCCGCCGGGGTGGCGACCACCGCGACCCGGCACGATCCCTTCCCCGGCGTGCCCGACGGCGTGCCGATCCAGGCCACGGTCGCCGTCCGGCCGGAGGCGGGAATGATCGAGGTCGATCTGCGCGACAACCCCGACTGCGTGCCGTCCGGCCTGAACCTCAGCGAGGCCGCTTCGCGTACGGCGGCGCTCATCGGCGTGTTCAACAGCATCGACCACACCGTCCCGCACAACCAGGGCAGTTTCCGGCGCGTGCGGGTGGCCCTGCGCGACAACTGTGTCGTCGGCATCCCCCGCCACCCCTTCAGTTGTTCGGTGGCCACCACGAACCTGGCCAACCGGGTGGGCAACATCGTCCAGCGCGCGATGGCCGAGATCGGGGCGGACATGGGGCTGGCGGAGGTCGGCTCCGGCATGTCGCCGTCCGAGGCCGTCGTGTCCGGCACCGACGGGCGTACCGGCGCCCCCTTCGTCAACCAGATCTTCATCGGCCCCAACGGCGGCGCCGGCGGACCGGCCGCCGACGGCTGGCTGACCATGAGCGACCTCGGCAGCGGCGGCACGCTGTTGCTGGACAGCGTGGAGATCGACGAGCTCAAGCAGCCGATCGTCATCCACCGGCGGCAGTTGGCACCCGACACCGAAGGAGCGGGCCGGCATCGCGGCGCCCCGGGCCTGGAGGTCGAGTACGGCCCGCTCGGCGGCACGATCGCGGCCATCTACGCCAACGACGGCTCGATCAACCCGATGATGGGCGCCAGGGGCGGCCTGCCCGGCGCCCCGTCGGCCCAGCTCAAGCGGGAGCGCGACGGGACGCTGCGTCCGGTGGACATCTGCGGCCCGGTCCACGTCGAGGACGGCGAGCGGCTGCTCGCCCGCACGAGCGGGGGTGGCGGGTACGGTCCCCCGCACACCCGCGCGCCGGAGGCGGTGGCCCGCGACGTGCGGGAGGGCTGGATCACGGTGGCGCGGGCCCGCGAGGTCTACCTGGTCGCCCTGGACGCCGGCGGTCACCCGGACCCGGCCGCGACTGCCCGCCTGCGCTCCGCTCAGGTGCCCGTCTAGAGGGTGGAGAGTTCCAGGCGGGGCACGGCGGCCATCAACGCCTGGGTGTAGGGGTGGCGGGGCCGGGTGAACACCTCCTCGGCCTCGCCCTCCTCCACCACCCGGCCGTCCTTCATCACGAGCACGCGGTCGGCGATGGCGGCGACCACGGCCAGGTCGTGGGAGATGAACACGATGGCGGTGCCGTACTCGGCCTGGATGCCGGCGAGCAGATCGAGGACCTGGGCCTGGATGGAGACGTCGAGCGCGGAGACCGGCTCGTCGCAGACCAGCACGTCGGGGCGGGGGCCGAGGGCGCGGGCGATGGCGACGCGCTGGCGCTGACCGCCGGACAGCACGCGGGGACGAAGGGCGGCCGTCTCCGGCGGCAGCCCGACGCGGGCCAGCAGGTCGAGCACCCGCGCGGTCCGCTCCGCCCCGGGCAGGCGCAGCGGTTCGGCGATGAGGCGGCCGACGGTGTGGCGGGGGTCGAAGGAGTCGAGCGGGCTCTGTGAGATGAGCTGGATCCTGGGCCGGAGCGGGCGGCGTTCGCGTTCCCGCAGGTGGGTCCATGGCCGGCCGTGCAGGGTGACGTGGCCGTGATCGGGTTCGAGCAGGGCGAGGGCCAGGCGGGCGAGCGTGGTCTTGCCCGATCCGGACTCGCCCACGACGCCGAGCGTCTCGCCCTTGTGGAGAACGAAGGAGACGTCCTGGACGACGCGGCGGGGGCCGTACGAGCGAGTGAGTCCTGTGCCCGCGAGGGCCTGAACGGACAGGTCGGGGGCGGGGCGGGGCGCCCGGGACGTCGCGGAGGGCACGGCGGCGAGCAGCGCGCGGGTGTAGGCGTGCCTGGGCGCGGCCAGAACTTCCCGCGCGGGCCCCTCCTCCACGATCCGGCCGTCCTTCATGACCAGGATGCGGTCGGCGACGGCGGCGACCACGGCCAGGTCGTGGCTGATGAGCAGCAGCGCGGTGCCGGCGGCCCCGCGCTCGGCGAGCAGGCGCAGGATCTGGGCCTGGATCGTGACGTCGAGCGCGGTGGTGGGCTCGTCGGCGATGATCAATGCGGGGTCGGCGGCGATGGCGGAGGCGATGAGCGCCCGCTGCCGCAGCCCGCCGGAGAGCTGGTGCGGGTACTGCCCGGCCCGGGTCCGCGGTTCCGGCACGCCCACGGCGCCGAGCAGTTCGGCCACCCGCTCCGCGCGGCGGGCCCGGGGCACGACGTCGTGCAGGGCGAGCACCTCGGCGATCTCGGCGCCCACGGTGCGCAGCGGGTCGAGCGAGACCAGCGCGTCCTGGAGGACGAGCCCGGCGAACCCGCCGCGCAGCCGCCGCCAGTCGCCGGGGGTGAAGGCGAGGGCGTCCCGGCCGGAGACGCGGAACGTCGCCGCCCGGACGGCCGAGCCGGGTCCGGCCAGGCCGAGCAGGGTACGCGCGGTGACGCTCTTGCCCGAGCCGGACTCGCCGACGATCGCCACGCGTTCGCCGGGCTCGATCGACAGGGAGATGCCGCGGACGACCTCGGCCGGGCCGAAGCTCACGCGCAGATCCTCCACGGTCACCAGCGAGGTCATGGTGTTCTCCCCTCGAAGCGGCGTTGCGGGCGGCGCCCGACGACGGTCAGGCAGACGACGGTGAGCGTGATCGCCAGGCCCGGGAAGAGCGCCTCCCACCAGGCGACGCGCAGGTAGTTGCGGGCCTCGGAGAGCATCGCGCCCCACTCGGCGGCGGGCGGCTGCGGCCCCATGCCGAGGAAACTGAGCCCGGCGCTCGCGATGACGGCCTGGCCGAGGCCGATCGTGGCGAGCACGGGGATCGGGCCGAGCACGTTGGGCAGCACGTGCCCGGCGATGATCGCCAGGCGGGAACGGCCGGAGGTGACCGCCTGCTCGACATAGCCGGAGTGGCGCACGACGAAGGTCTGGGCGCGGATCACGCGGGCGTAGTTCGGGATCTGCGCGATCGCGATGGCGACGATGACGTTGACGGTGCCGGGGCCGGTGATCGCCACCACCAGGAGGGCGAGCAGCAGTTCGGGCAGCGTGGACAGCACGTCGAACGAGCGGGCCAGCGCCTCGTCGAGCCACTTCGGCGACAGCCCTGCGGCGAGACCGAACAGCATGCCGCAGATGACGGCCAGGGCCGAGGCGGCGAGGCCGATGCTGAGCGAGTGGCGGGCGCCGTGGACGACCCGGGCCAGCACGTCGCGGCCGAGGTGGTCGGTGCCGAACCAGTGGCCGGCGCCGGGCGGGGCCAGCGCGTTCAACGGGTCGGCGGCCAGAGGATCGGCGGAGGTGAGCAGGACCGGCACGGTCACGGCCAGGGCGAGAACGGCGAGAAAAGCCACGGGCACGGATGAGAGCTTGGGCACGCCTCAGCCCCGTATCCGGGGGTCGATGACGCGGTAGGCCAGGTCGAGCAGCGTGCTGATGGTGACGTACACGACGGCCGACAGCAGCACGACGGCCATCACGACCGGCATGTCCCGGCCGGTCACCGCCTGCATCGCCACCTGGCCGAGCCCGGGACGCCCGAACAGCACCTCGGTGATCACCGCGCCGCCCAGCAGCGTCCCGGTGAACCACCCGGCCAGCGTCAGGGCGGGGATCAGCGCGTGCCGCAGGGCGTGCCGGGCGACCAGCGCGCGCTCGGTGAGCCCGCGCGCCCGCGCGGTCACCGCGAACGGCTGCTCCAGCGCCCGCTCCAGCCCGCCGCGCAGCACCTGCCCGAGCACGCCCGCGACCGGCAGCCCCAGCGCGAGCGCGGGCAGCACCAGCGCCTGCGGCCCCTGCGCCCCGGAGACGGGGAACCAGCCGAGCGTGAACGAGAACACCGACAGCAGCACGATCCCGATGAGGAACGGCGGCACCGACACCGACACCAGTTCGGCGGCCGAGGCGGCGCCGCGCAGCCACCTGCCCCTGCCCGCCGTGACTATCGCGATGATCCCGGCCAGCGCCACCCCGGTCCCGGCGGCGGCCAGCGTGAGCTGCGCGGTCGGCCCGACCTGCGTGGCGAGGATCTCGCCGACGCCGCGCTGCGACTGGTACGAGCGGCCGAGGTCGCCGTGCAGCAGCCGCCACAGGTAGGCCAGGTACTGGACGAACTCGGGCCGGTCGAGCCCCCACTCGGTGATGATCCTCGTTCTGATCTCCGGTGTGTCGGGGCCGTCGCCGACGAGGATGTCGACGGTGTCGCCGGGAGCGAGCAGGAGCGCGACGTACGAGGCGGTGGCGGCGGCCCAGAGCACGGCCAGCCCGGTGCCCAGCCGCTTGATCATGTGCCGATCCGCACGTCGTACGCGCCGGCCGGGGTGCCGCTCGCGGGGTCGAAGCCGAGCCCCTGCACGCTCCTACTCGCGGCGATCTGGTCGGCGGGGACGTAGAGCGGGAAGACGATGGCGTTGTCCACGACGGCCGCCCGCTGGACCCGCGCGTACAGCTTCCCGCGTTCGGCCTGGTCATGGGTGGCGGAGGCGGCCTTGAGCCAGGCGTCAACCCGCGGGTCGGCGAAGCGGGTGCGGTTGATGGCGGCCTTCTCCGGCAGGATGAGGTTGAGCGCGGCGCCCGCGTCGGAGTCGCCGCGGGAGTTGCCGAACAGCTCGTACGCGCTCTCCTCCAGGGCCTTCTGCGCGCTACCCTGGTCCAGGATCCTGACCTGGAAGTCGATGCCGGCGTTCTGCTTGACCTGGGCCTGGACGGCCTGGGCGAGGATGTCGCGGCGGTCGCGGACGAACGGCGCCGAGGCGACCTCGCCTACCGTGAGCCGCCTGCCGTTCTTGACCCGGTAGCCTTCGGCGTCGCGTTGTTTCCATCCGGCCGCGTCGAGCAGGGCGTTGGCTTTGGCGACGTCGCCGCCGTACCGGTTCTCGAGGGTGGCGTCGTAGAAGGGGCTCTTCGCGCCGACGATGCTCCACGCTCTGGTGGCGGTGCCCTGGTAGACGGACTGCAGCACGGCGTCCACGTTCACGGCTTCGCGGAACGCCTCGCGTACGCGCTTGTCGTCGAAGGGGGCGTGGGAGGTGTTGAAGTAGTAGGAGTAGGCGGTGCCGGAGTTCAGCGAGGTCAGCAGGGCCAGGTCCGGGTCCTTCTTGATCAGGGCCACCTCCGTGGCGGGGACGCCCTCGATGACCTGCACCTGTCCGGAGCTGAGCGCGCCGATCCGGACGGCGGCCTCGGGCAGGAACCGGTAGGTGATGGCGGAAAGGTGGGCGGGGCCCCGGTGGGCCGCCCCCGCGGGCGGCCAGTTGTAGGCGGGGTTGCGGCGGTAGTGGATCTCCTGTCCCTGGACGTACCTGTCGAGGATGAACGGTCCGGTTCCGACCAGGTCGAGTCCGCCGAACTTGAGATCTTTGGCGCTCTTGAGCGCCTTCGGCGAGACCTGCCCCGCGTAGGGCGAGGCGAGGAAGTCCAGGAACAGCGCGTCGGCCTCCTTGAGGGTGATCTTCACCTGGTACGGCGCCGCGACCTCCGCCCGGTCGAAGGCCTTGAGCTGGATCGCGGCCACCGCCGGGTTGTAGCCCGGCACGAGGAACTGGTCGAGGTTGGCCTTGACGGCGGCGGCGTCGAACCTCGTGCCGTCGTGGAACGTGACGTCCCGGCGCAGGTCGAGCGTGTAGGTCAGCTCGTCGTCCGAGATCTTCCACGAGGTGGCGAGCCACGGCCGGAAGGAGCCGTCCCCGGCCTTGGACAGCAGCGCGTCGAACTGGTTGAACACGAGCGGCCTGACCTTGTTCTGCGCCCACAACTGCGGGTTCAGGGTGATCGGCTGCGTCTCGATGGCCCACGTCAGCGTGGTGGCCGGGGCGGACTCCGCGGGCTGGGCACCGCACGCGGCGAGGCCCAGAAGGAGGACGGGGATCAGGCGCTTCACGGGCGGTTCCAGGCGTCGGCGAGCAGCTCGTAGGAGATTGCCCGGTCTTCGTGGCGGTGGGTGATGGTGGTGATGAGCAGTTCGTCGGCCCCGGTCACCCGGCGCAACACGCGCAGCCCCTCCGCCACCTGGTCCGGCGGGCCGACGAACCGCGTGTCGAGGCGGTCCTTGACCAGCTCCCGGTCGGCGTCGGTCCAGACGTGGGCGTCGGCCTCCTCGGGAGTCGGGTACGGCATCGCGCCCGCGCCGGTCCTGATGCTGCGGACCCACAGGTCGTACCCCTTGGCCACCTCGCGGGCCGTGGACTCGTCGGCGGCGGCGAGCACGTCCGCCGAGACGATCACGTACGGCTCGGCCAGCGCGCCCGACGGTTTGAACGCCGCCCGGTACGCCTCGACGGCATCCAGCACGCCGGACGGGCTGACGTGGTAGTTGGCGGCGAACGGCAGCCCCCGCTCCCCCGCGACCTGGGCGCTCTGCCCGCCGCTGCTGCCGAGGATCCAGACCTGCGCGCCGGCCCCCTCACCGGGGACGGCGGGCGCCTCGTGGGTGCCGTCGAGGAAGGCGAGCACGTCGTCGATCTGGCCGGCGAAGCCGGGCGTCCGGGCGCCGGGCTGCTGAAGCAGGGTGGCGTAATGGACGAGATGGGGGTGCCCGGCCAGCCGCGAGAAGTCGAACGGCGGCGGGATGAGCAGCCCGTCCACGACGCGGGCGTCCTTCTTCTCGAAGGCCGGCGCCTTGGCGAGCTCGGCGCGGCGCTGCCCCGAGCGGCCTATCCCCAGGTCGACGCGGCCCGGATACAGGGCGTCGATGAGCCCGAACTGCTCGACCACGGACAGCGGCGTCTGGTGCCCGAGCTGCACGGCGCCCGATCCGACCCGGATCGTGGAGGTGGCCGCCGCCACGAGGGCGATGAGCACGGCCGGGGCGGAGGAGGCGACGCCGGGCGCGAAGTGGTGCTCGGCGAGCCAGTAGCGGCGGTAGCCGAGCTCCTCGGCCCGCCGGGCGAGGTCGAGGGTGTTGCGCAGCGCTTCGGCGGCGGTCCGCCCCGAGCTGATCGGGGCGAGGTCGAGAATGGACAGGGTCACGACACGCCTCCGGGGAACGGCCGGCTGGGGATCTCCGCGCGCAGCACGGGCGCGATCTCGGTCTGGAACAGCTCCAGCGCCTTCCGGTGCTGACCAGGTGTGAGCCCGCCGGCGTCGGCCTGCAGGTGCATGACCTCGTGCCCGAACCGCTTGTGGTAGCGCAGCACCTTGTCGATGATCTGCCGCGGGCTGCCGACCAGGATCGAGCCGCGCTCGATGGCGTCCTCCAGCGTCGGGAAGACGATGGGCAGCCCGGCTTCGCGCTGGAACGCCACGCGGGCGTCGTAGATCGGCCGGTACGTCGCGATCGCCTCCTGGGAGGTGGGGGCGGTGTAGAAGCCCGCGCTCCCGGCTCCGACCAGCGCGTCCGCGGGATCGTGCCCGTAGTGCGCCCAGCGCCGCCGGTAGTGGTCGATCAAGTCGGCATAGGGATCGATGGGGTTGCTGACGTTGGCGGAGAACAACGGGTCGCCGTAGCGGGCGGCCAGGTCCACCGACCCCTTGCTGGTGGCGCTGCCGTGCCAGACCCGGATCGGCCGTTGCAGCGGCCGCGGCCAGGTCTCGGCCTCGGTGAGCGACGGCCGGAACGCGCCCGCCCAGGTGACCTTGTCCTCGCGCCACAGGCGGCGGAACAGCTCGTACGCCTCCCTGTTGCGCTCCCACTGGTCCTCGGCCGTTACGTGGAAGAGCCTGGCCTGCGCGGCCCCGTTGCCCTTGCCGATGATCAGCTCCAGCCGGCCTTCCGACAGGTGGTCCAGGGTGGCGTAGTCCTCGTACGCCCGGACCGGGTCCAGCAGGCTCAGCGTGGTGACCGCAGTGAACAGCCGGATCCTGGACGTCCTGGCCGCGATGTGGCTGAGCACCACCGGCGGCGAGGAGGAGAGGAACGGCCACTCGTGCCGCTCCCCCACGCCGAACCCGTCGAAGCCGAGCTCCTCGGCCAGCACCGCGTTCCCGACGACCTCACGGAACCGCTCGGTGGGCGATCGATCGTCGTGGTGGGGGATCAACGTGATGAGCAGGAACTTCATGTCACCTCCGCGTAGCGGCTGAGCGGGCGCGGCAGACCGAGCAACCCGCGCAGCGTGGCGGCCTCGTACGCGTGCCGGAACACCCCGCGCCCGCGCAACTCGGCCGTCAGCCCGCGGGCGATCTGTTCCAGGTCGTACGGCAGCGCGCCGGGCCGCAGCCGGAATCCCTGGATCCCGGCCCGGCGCCACTCCAGCAGCAGGCCGGCGAGTTCGGTCACGGTCCCGGCGAAAATCGCGGCATCGGAGACGAGCTCGGCCCCGTCCCGTTCGTCCAGGCGCGCCTTGCGCCGGACCGCGTCCTCGCCGAGGAACACGACCAGGTCGGCGAAGATCTTCAGCTCGCCGGACAGCCCGCCGACCTCCTCGACGATGGCGCGGGCATGGTCGGCGGAGTGCGGGGTGACGTAGACGACGTCGGCGCCGGCCGCGGCGAACTCGTACGGCAGCCGCGCATGGGCGAGCGCGGTCACCACCGGCTGCCCCTGCGGCGGCCTGGGCGTGATGGACGGCCCCTTGACCGAGAAGTACCGCCCGGCGAAGTCGATGTAGTGGAGCTTGTCCCGGTCGATGAAACGGCCGGTGGCAACGTCGCGGATCTCGGCGTCGTCCTCCCAGCTGTCCCAGAGCCGCCTGGCCACCTCGACCGCGTCCGTGGCCTCGGCGAACAGTTCGCGTACCTGCGGATCAGCTTCGTGAGCCAGTGGCTTCAGCGGCTGGACCTCCTTGCGGCCGAAGTGCCGCGCCTCCGAGGCGCGCGGCGAGATCTGCGCCCGCCACCCCGCCCGGCCGCCGCTGACGTGGTCGAGCGTGGCGATGCCGATGGCCACGTGGAACGGCTCGGTGTGGGTGACGGTCGCGGTCGGCACCAGCCCGATCCGGCTGGTGACCGGCGCCAGCCGGGCCGCGAGCAGCACGGCGTCGAACCGTCCCCGCACCTGGTCGGCACGGTCGTCGTCGCCGTCGGGAAGGGTGGACTGCAGTCCCAGGGCATCCTCGATGGTCACGAAGTCGAGCAGGCCGCGCTCGGCCTCGGCCACGAGCCCGGCCCAGCGGCGGACGGAGAAGAGATCCGGCGGTGCTTCGCGCCAGGCGGCGGGGTGCCACCCCGCGCCGTCCAGCGCCACGGCCAGGTGCAGCGTCATACCAGCCCCAGGTGTTCTCGGAGGGTGGCGCCGGTGTAGTCGGCGCGGAAGGCGCCGCGCTCCTGCAGCAGCGGCACCACCCGGTCCACGAACTCGTCCAGCCCGCCGGGCGTCAGGTGCGGGACGAGGATGAAGCCGTCGGCGGCCTTCGCCCGCACGTGCTCGTCGATCCGCCGGGCCACGCTCTCCGGGGTGCCGATGAACGTCTGCCGCCCGGTCACCTCGATGACCAGTTCGCGGATCGACAGTCCCTTCTCCTCGGCCAGCGCCCGCCACTTGGCGGCGACGGCGGGGCGGTCCTTGAGCGGCACCCGGCCCTGGGAGACGCCCTCGGACAGGTCCGGCTCGATGTCCGGCAGCGGGCCTTCCGCGTCGTAGGCGGACATGTCACGACCCCATACCTGCTCCAGGAACGCCGTCGCGGTCTGCGGGCCGACCTGCTGACGGCGGATCGCGGCCGCGTTCCCGGCCGCCTCCGCCTCGGTGTCGCCCAGCGCGAACGTCACGCCTGGCATGATCTTGAGCTGGTGCGGCTCGCGGCCGTACCTGGCCAGGCGGCGTTTGACGTCGGCGTAGAAGCGTTTGCCGTCCTCCAGGCCGCCGTGCGGCGTGAAGATCACGTCGGCGTGCGCGGCGGCGAACTCGCGGCCCTCGTCGGAGTCGCCCGCCTGGATGACGACCGGGTGCCCCTGCGGGCTGCGGGGCGTGGTGAACCGGCCTTCGACGCAGAAGTGGGCGCCGCTGTGCTCGACCGTCCCGATGCCGCCTTCGCCGACGAACCGGCCCGTGTCCGGGTCCGCCACGACCGCGTCCGGCCTCCAGGAGTCCCACAGCTCGCGCGACAGCCGCAGGAACTCCGCGGCCCGCTCGTAGCGCTGGGAACGGTCGAGGAAGCCGCCGCGGCGGAAGTTCTCGCCGGTGAACGCGTCGGAGGTGGTCACCACGTTCCACGCGGCCCGGCCCTCGCTCAGATGGTCGAGCGTGGACAGGCGCCTGGCCAGCTCGTACGGCTCGTTGAAGGTGGCGTTCACGGTCCCGGCCAGGCCGAGGCGGTCGGTGACCGCGGCCAGGGCGCTGAGCACGGTGAGCGCCTCCGGGCGGCCCACCACGTCGAGGTCGTGGATGCGCCCCTTGAGCTCGCGCAGCCGTAGCCCTTCGGCGAGGAAGAAGAAGTCGAGCTTGCCGCGCTCGGCCGTCCTGGCCAGGTGGGCGAACGAGGCGAAGTCGATCTGGCTGCCGGAGCGGGGGTCGGCCCAGACGGTGGTGTTGTTCACGCCGGGGAAGTGGGCCGCCAGATGGATCTGGGTGCGCGTCATCGACCGTGCCCGTGCGGGGCTTGCTGGCGGAGGTGGTGGCCGGCGGGGCTCGCGTACGCCCGCGGCTGCGTGGATGTGGACACAAGCTGCTCCGGGTTCAGGAGTCGGGGTGGGCCAGGAAGCGGCCGAAGCGGCCCTGGTGGTAGAGGAGCGGGCGGCCGGTGTGCCGCACGTGGGTGTCGGCGACCAGCCCGACCACCAGGACGTGGTCGCCGACCTCGGCTCGCTCGTAGGGCAGGCAGATCAGATGCGCGCAGACGTCCCGCAGGAGAGGGGCGCCCAGCGGTCCCGGCCGCCAGCGGGTGGGCGCGGCGAACCGGTCGATGTTCTTGCGGGCGAAGCGGGCTGCCAGCTCGGCCTGGTCGCTGGCCAGGATGTTGACCGCGAAGTGGTCGGCGGCGCCCAGCCGGGGCCAGGTGGTGGAGGAACGGTCCACGTAGAAGGAGACCAGGGGTGGTTCGAGGCTGACGGAGGAGAAGGACGTGGCGGTGAGGCCGACGGGCAGGCCGTCGCTCTGGGCGGTGATGACCACGACGCCGCTGGCGTGCACGGCCAGCGCCTGCCTGAACTGGTCGGCGGCGATGGACCGGTCGGGCAGCGTGTCGGTCATGCGGGCGAGCCCGTTCTGTCGGGGTGACCGGATGTCGGCGTTGGCTTGATCACGAGGGGTTCCTCACGAGAGTGGGCATGCTCGCGCGGGGGGACGCGGAGAAGGAGGAGTCGTCGGTGGCTACAGGTCCATGATCAGCGACACTGGGTGGAGCGCCTGGTCAGCAGGAAACCCTGGCTCATACCAACGAAGCTAGGCCGAGACCTCCCTAAAGTCAATATTTCCTACTTGTTTATAGGGTTATGTCCTCGTCTGCTTTGCTGTCGCCATGACCACAGCACGCACGCCGGACGCCACGTCGGCCGGACACTTCACGATCGGCGGCGACCTCGACCTGGCCCGGATCGGCTATGGCTCCATGAAACTGACCGGCTGGCCGCAGGGCGCCCGCCGGCCGGACCACGACACCGCGCTCGCCGTCCTGCGCCGTGCGGTGGAGCTCGGCGTCAACCACCTCGACACCAGCTACTACTACCGCCGCGACGGGGTGGCCGCCAACGACCTCATCCGCGAGGCGTTGCACCCGTACCCGGCCGGCCTGGCGATCGTCACCAAGGTCGGGCCGATCATGGAAGGCGAGGAGAACCGCGAGCCCGGCACGCGCATCGGGCTGACCGCCGGCGGGCTGCGCCGCGCCGTCGAGGCGAACCTGTCATCGCTGGGCGTCGACCGGCTCGACCTGGTGAACCTGCGGATGGACGGCGCCGTCACACCCGCGGAAGGCTCCATGGAGTCGGCGCTCGAGACGCTGTCCGGCTTGCGGGACGAAGGAATGATCCGGCACCTCGGCATCTCCAACGTGTCAGCGCCCCAGCTGGCCCGGGCGCTGGCCGTCGCGCCGATCGTGAGCGTGCAGAACCTGTACAACGTCGGCCGCCGCCGGCACGAGGACATGGTGGACTCCTGCGCGCGGGCCGGGATCGCGTTCGTACCGTTCTTCCCCATCAGCGAGTTCGACGAGGACGTGACCGCGCGCCTGGCCGGGGTCGCCGCCCGGCACGGCGCGACCGTGCCGCAGGTCGCGCTGGCCTGGCTCCTGGCCCGGTCGCCCTCGATCCTGGTGATACCGGGCACCGGGTCGGTCGCGCACCTGGAGGAGAACATCGCCGCCGGAGATCTGCGGCTGAGCGCCGGGGACCTCACCGAACTGGCCGGCTAGTCGCAGGTACGGCGAGGTCCAGCCGGCGTGCTTGACCGCCACGATCCGCCGCCTCCTGGAGGCCGCGATCCACTGCTGAGACGCGAAACTCCGCGCATCACGGATTGACTCTCGGGTTACCCGAGGGCCGATGGTGGAGTGGTGGATGACGATGAAGTAGTGACCATCGGCCGGTTCGCCCGGCTGACCGGGTTGTCGATCGGCACGCTGCGCCATTACGACGAGGTCGGCCTGCTGTCACCGGCCTCGGTGGATCCCGCCACCGGATACCGCCGCTACCGCCGCTCGCAGGCCGGGCGGGCCCGGCGGATCCGCACGCTGCGATGGGACGACCTGCCCATCGACCAGATCCGCCAGATCATCGACGACGAGTCCGGCGCCGTGACCAGGGAGATCCTGGCCCGGCACCTGAGCCTTCTCCAACGCCGCCGCGACCTGCTGACCGCCAGGATCGGCGACACCCAGCGCTTCCTCCAGGAGGGATTCACCGTGCCGGAAGTCCAGACCGGTTGCCGCCCTGTCCAGCTCAAGATCGCCGTCGACGACCTCGACGCGGCGGTGTCCTTCTACGCCGAGGCGTTCGCCTTCCGCTACGACGTGGCCAGGCGTACCGAGGAAGCCGACCACTCCGCCTTCCTCTTCGGCGCCTACGGCCGGGACGACTTCTTCCTGATCCACCTCATCGCCTCCCGGGACCACATGGACCGTCCCGGCATCTCAACCTTCGGCCTGCTGACCGACGACATCGACACCTGCCACGCCCGCGCCGTCACCGCCGGCGCGACCGAGGCCGTCGCCCCGCACGACCCCGACGGCATGCCCCGCTGCTCGGCCGTCCGCGACCCGAGCGGCAACTGGATCTGGCTCTACCAGGCCTGACCCGGCGTGGGCGTCCTGGTGTTCGATCAGGTAGGCGATGGCCAGCGTTTCCAGGAGTTCGGCCGGGCCGTCGCGCAGGCCCAGCACGTTGAACGCCCATACCGCCTGGGCCCGGCGGGACGCCCTCCGCGCCGCCTCCCGGCTGTCCCATCGGCGCCGGTCGGCGAGGAGATCGGCGATCGTGAGCGACGGGCGCACGATGAGGCGTTCGGCCGCCACGCGCAGGGCCAGCGGAAGGTGTCCGCACTCCCGTGCCAGGCGGGCGGCGGCCTCGGGTTCCGCGGCGACGCGTTCGGCGCCGGCGACGGCCGCCAGCAGGTCGGCGGATTCGGCGGCGGTGAGCGGGCTCAGGGCCAGGTGGTGGGCGCCGTCGCGGGCGACCAGACCGCCCAGGCAGTGGCGGCTGGTGACCAGGACGAGGCATCCGGCGTTGCCGGGCAGCAGGGCGCGGACCTGGTCGGGGGTGGCGGCGTCGTCCAGAAGGACGAGCATGCGCCGGTCGCCGATCAGGCTGCGGAGCAGGGCGGCCCGCTCACCCACCTCGGCGGGCAGGTGCCGCAGGTCCGGGGCGAGCGCCCGGAGGAACCTGGCCTGCGCCTCGGCGGGCGGCATCGGGTCGGCGCCGGAACCGCGCAGGTCGACGTGCAACTGACCGTCCGGGAACCGACCGGCCACGCGGTGCGCGAGGTTCACCGCCAGCGCGCTCTTGCCGACGCCGGCCACTCCGTCGATCACCGCGATCGCGACGGCGTCGCCCGCGTCCGGCACCAGGGCCGCCAGGCGGGCGAGCTCGGAGGAACGGCCGGTGAAGCCCGCCACGTCATGCGGCAACTGGGCCGGACGCCGCCACGCGGGCGGATCGGCCACGGCAAGTTCCCACAACGCCACCAGCCGCGCGGTGTCCCCGCGGCACGCCTCGCTGATGGCTTCGACGGCCTGGCGGGACGGCAGCAGCTTGCCGTTGAGGTAACGCTCCAGCGAGGACTTGCTGCAGTGCGTACGCGCCGCCATCTGGACCAGCCCCAGACCGGAGGCGGCCTTGAGAACACGCAGTTCGGCCGCGAGTCTGCGGGCGTGTAGCCCGTCCACCACCACAGGGCTCATGTGCCCGCCTCCCCTTCTAGCCCCTCGCGAAGTAGGCGTGGGCATCGACGTCGACGCTCACCTGTGCGGTCCCCTCGTTCTTCAGCACCACCGACCCGTCGGCGCGCACGGCGGCGGTGGTGAAGCCGACGGCGTCCTTGCCCGCCGGGTACGCGACCACCCGCGAGGTCGTGGGCCCGCTCTGCGGCACCACCGAGACGACGCCGCTCGCCGCGCCCCTGGCGGCGACGGTCAGCCCGACCGCGGTGACGCCGGTGAAACGCAGCGTCGTGGTGCCGCCCGCCGCAATGGCCAGCGCTCTGGCCGCGGGCGTGGGGCGGATCGCCTTGACGACCGACGCCCGCTGCGCGGTGGTGTAGTAGCCGGCGACGTCCACGGAGATCTCGGCGCCGCCGTAGCCGAGGTTGTGCACGTTGATCTTCCCGTCGGGGCCGGGCTTGACGATCGTGTGGAACTGCGTGGCGAGGCCCGCCGGGTAGTCGGCGTTGGCCTCGGCCGGGAAGACGTCGCCGGCGGCGTACACGCGCATGGTGCCCGTCGAGGGGCTCTTCAGGATGACCGTGAGGGCGACCTGGGCCACGCCGGTCGCGGGCAGGCCGGGCATCTCGGCGGTGGACAGCTGGTGGTTGCCCCACGCGGGGACGACGGTGCGGTCGGCCACCCGCGCCGGCGTGATCGGGACGTAGGTGCCGCCCACGACGGCCGCCGCGTGGTCGAGGGTGTGGCCGTGCGCGTCGAGCGTCACCCTGACCGCGCCCGTGCCGCGGTTGACGACCTTGACCTTCCCGTCCGCGCCGACCCTGGTGATGATCATCGTGGACGCGAAGCGGGTGTGGTCGTAGGCGAGGACCTTTCCGTCCGGTTCCTGCTCATTGGAGGCGTGTACGGCCAGCGCCCCCGACCCGAATCCCTCGCCCTTGGCGCTGACGTTGAGCGAGACGGCCCGCAATCCCTGGGCGGGCAGCCCGGCCACGCCCGCGACCTGAACGGCCATGGCCGAGTTCGCGCTGATCTGGACGTTGTCCAGGAGCCTGCCGCGGGAGTGGAAATACTGGTCGGGCCCCGGCCGGGGGGTCGCGTCCAGGGCGGCGGCATCGAGCTGGAGACGTGGCGTGGTGGCGCCCGGGTAGCCGATGGCCCGCCCGCTCTCTTCCAGTTTGGCCTCCAGAGCGGCGGGGCCGAGCCCGGGGAAGGCCTGGCGCAGGACGGCGAGCGCGCCGGAGACGTGCGGGGCGGCCATGGAGGTGCCGCTCATCGGCGCCCAGCCGTTCCCCGGCACCGAGGAGATGATGTCGTTGCCCGGGGCGAGGAGATCCAGGAGCGGGCCGCGGTTGCTGAAGGCGGACAGGGCGTCGGCGTCGGTGGTGCTGCCCACGGCGATCGCCGAGGACACGCAGGCCGGAGCGGTGATCGCGTCCGGGAAGCCGTCGTTGCCCGCGGCGACCACCGTGGCGACGCCCGCGGTGAGCAGGGTGTCGATGACGGCCTTGCGGGGGTCGCTGTCGCAGGGCGCGGTGTGCCGGCCGGCGCCCAGGCTCAGGTTGGCCGCCACGATGGGCAGCGTCTGCCTCAGCGCCTGGACCTTCTCCAGCCCAGCGAGTTGGGCGCTGGGGAAGCTGAGCACGCACGGCGCGCGGCCGGAGCCGCAGAAGTCGTCGGAGTCGAACCTGCTGAAGATCTGGATGGCCACGATGCCGGCTCCGGGCGCCACACCGCCGCCGTCGTCGCCGTCGAGCCCTTCGCCGTCACCGGCGATGATCCCGGCCACGTGCGTACCGTGCGAGCAGTCGAGCAGTTCGCCGGCGCACTGGCCGCTCTCGGCGTCGGCGGAGCCCGCGCCCTCCTGCCGGGTGGCGCCGTTCGGGCACAGGCTGGAGGCGGAGTAGTCGAGGTCGGCGGGCGAGAAGCACGCCTCCGCCACGACCCGGCCACCCAGGAACGGATGCCCGGCGGCGACCCCGGTGTCCAGCACGGCCACGACGCCGCCCGCGCCGGTCAGCCCGGCCGCCCTGGTGCGGTCGCCGCCGATCAGCGGAACGCTCCGCCCGAGAACCGCAGGCACCGGCCGGTCCTCGGACACGCTGACCACGCCCGGCAGGCCGGTCAGCCGCCGCAGCCCCGCCCGGTCGGTACGCAGGGTGACCACGGGCAGGCGCGACAACGTCTGGAGCACCTGCCCGGCGCCGGACGCGGCGGCCAGATCGGCGCGTTCCCTCGTCACCACGTTGACCCGCAGCTCGGCTCCCGTAGCGAACTGCGCGGCCAGTCCCGGCTCCACCCAAAGTCCCGCCGTCGCGTTCGACGTGCCGGCCGCCACGGTGATCGAGGACAGCAGGAACGCCACCGCGACGATGGCTAATCGCCTCATGAGCCTCTCCTTCAGGGCGCGGGGCACGATGCTCGTGCGCACTGTAGGCGGGCCCTGTTGCCACGCTGTTGACAGCGACGTCAGCGGCCTTCGCGGCTGCCGATCCGGCTGAAGATGGCGCTCGACTCCCGGCGGGCGGCGCCGGCCTGGGCGGCTTCGCCGTACCGGTGCTCCAGGTGGGCCAGGACGGTGAGCGTGCGGGCGCGCCACAGCGGGAGTTCCAGCGCCTCCCAGAGGTTGAGCGAGGCCGACAGCGCGACCCTGGCCTCGGCCGTCGCGCCCTGCTCCAGGCGGAGCTCGCCGAGCGTGCGCAGGCCGAGCGCGCGGCCGAAGCGGTCGCCCTGGCCGGTGAACACGCGCAGGCTCGCCTGGAGTGCCCGCTCGGCCTGCGGGAGGTCGCCCACGCGGATCCGGATCTTGGCCAGCGACTGGCCGGCGTAGGCGGCGCCGTGCGGGTCGGCCAGGGCGGTGAACAGCCGGCGCGACTCCCGGGTCCTGGCCGCCGCGGGCGCGTACTCGCCCCTGGCCCGGTGCACGAGACCGACGCTGCGCTGCAGCAGGGCCTCACCGCGCCGGTCGCCGATCTTCTGGTACGCCGCCAGCGCCCGCCCGAGCAGCCACAGGGCCAGTTCGTCGTCGCCCCGCTCGCGTTCCACGAAGCCGAGCATGTAGATGGCGTGCGCGTGCCCGGCCAGGTCGCCGAACGAAGCGAAGATCGACGCCGCCTCCAGCAGGTCGGACTCCCCCTCCGCGAACCACCCGCCCTCGGCCCGTACGGTCCCCAGCCCGGACAGGGCGGCCGCCAGATGCCGCCGGTCGCCGAGCCGCTGGAACGCCCGCCGGGCCTCCTCGTAGGCGGCCACGGACTCGGCGAAGCGGTCCTGGGCGAAGCGAAGCCGGCCCAGCCCCAGCATCACCAGCCCCTCGCCCTCGAGGTCACCGGTCCGCCCGACGTTCTCCTGGCCGCCGGAGCGCCCGCCGAGGCGGGGGTCGCCGCGCAGGATGTCCTGGCGCAGCCGCACCAGAGCGGGACCGGGGTCGAGCCCGAGCTCCCCGGACAGCCGCGCCCGAACCCGCTCGAAGACGTCGAGCGCCTCGGCGACGCGCCCGGAACGATACAGCGCGAGCATCAGCAGCCCGGCCAGCCGCTCCCGCGCGGGATCGCCCGCCACTTCCTCGGCCAGCACGCCGAGGATCTGCCGGTGCCGCCCGAGCCGCAACGACGCCTCGGCGAGCTCTTCGAGCGCCTCGCGCCGCGCCTCCTCCAGCCTGACGCAGAGCAGGTCACGCGCGCCACCGACCGCCGCCTCGTCGAGGACAGGACCGCGCCACAGGTCCAGCGCCCGCCGCAGCAGCCCGGTCTTCTCCTCGTCGTCGCCACTGGCAGCGGCCTGCTCCTTCAGTACGGCGAAGCGGTGCGCGTCCACCGCCATGGGGTCGATGCGCAACCCGTAGCCGGAACCGGCGGCGAGGACCTCCACGTCCGTCCCGGCGAGCAGGCCGCGCAGCCGGGAGACGAGCACCTGAACCTGCCGCCGCCCGCCCTGCGGCGCCCCGTCGGGCCAGAACACCTCGGCCAGCCGCTGAAGCGGAACCATGCGGTTGGCCGACAGCGCCAGCACGCCGAGCAGCAGCCGCTGCTGACGCCTGGGCAGCGCGACCGGCGCCCCCGCCCACCGGAACTCGACCGGGCCGAGCAGGCGGACGCCGTCACTTGGTGACTTGATCACCTGTTCATGATTGACCGGGGGTCGGGCCATGGCGTCAACGGATATTCAACCGAGACGAATCCCACTATTTCCCGAAAAAACCTTAGCGTGTCCGAGGCACGGCCGATATGCGAACGAGATGAACGCGCTTCCGGCGATAAGGAAAGTCACCTTCCGTCAGCCGAAATCTCGCCCCTGGGAGCGACCCTGCCCGGCCGCTCCCCGTATTCATGCGTCAAGGGCCTCTGCTCAGCACGGCGCGGCTCCATTGTGGAATGTCGTAATGGCACGTAGCGCCGCGCTTCCACACACATATTGAAGCTCGATCGACGTCATCTTGCCCGGCAGCGTCTTTCCCGACAGGACACCGGGGACGTCCCCCATGCCTCCCAGGTTGAAGCTGATGCGCCCACCGCTCTCGTGCACCCGATCGATCATGGTCTCCAGCGCGCTACGCGTCGCCGTCGGAGTGGGGAACAGGTCCCTGAACTGACCGTCCAGCCATGTCACGGCCCCCATCTCGCTCGCGAAGCGGTCCAGGCTGTGGCCCTCACGGTAGGTGAGACCCATCGCCAGATGAATCGGCTTCCTGGCGTCGGGCGTGTCCACGTCGTCCCCGGCGCCGCCCGATCCCTTGCCGCAGTTGTGAACGAGAACCGGGGTGGCGCCCGCCAGCACGTAGTACGTGTGGATGTCGGCGACGGTCAGGTTGTGGACGCGGGCCTCGGTCGTTCGGGACTTGACGGCGGTGACCTGGACATAGGTGCCCGCGGCGGTGCGCAGGAGCTGGCCGGGGCGCAGGTCCTTGGCATCGCGCCAGGCCTTCTCGTTCTCCACCCAGAAGGGATGACCGTCGGTGGCGACGATGTCCCCGGCGTCCACGGTGATGGTGACGAGGTTCTTGGTGCCGTCACCGACGATGGTGGCCAGGATCTCCTTGGCTTCGGTACGGCCGGTCGCCGGGTCGGTGGCCAGGACCTTGTCGCCGGGCTTCAACTGGCCGATGCGTTTCCCCGAGCCGTCGGCGAGCAGAACCTTGGTCTCCGGGGTGAAGCTGTTGGACAGCTTGCAGGACGTGCCCGCGGACTTCGGATTCTTCCCGCGTTTCGCCGCGCGGGCGATCAGCGCGTCGATGGCGGCGATCTTTTTGTTGATGTCGTCGATTCTCGCGTCGAGTTGTTCGATGGCCTGCCGGGCCGCTTTGACGGCGCCTTGGACCTTCTTGTAGATCTTGATGCCCATCCGGACCCTCGTGGAGAGTTTCCAGATCAGGCCGCCGATCTTCTTGGCCGGCACCACTTCGAGCAGCAGGCTGACGCACTTGCCCACGCTGCCGCTGAAGCAGCCCTTGATGTCTTCGATCTTGAGGAAGTCTTTGATGAAGCCGATGCCGGCGGCCTTTAAGGCTTCGAGTACCGCGTTCCGCTTGGCGGTCTGCTGGTGCTGGCGGCGTTCGTTCTCCGCGTTGTCGCGCCCGGATTCCAGGCCCTTCTTGGCCCTGTCGAAGTCGCAGGGGCCTTCGCAGTCGTCGTCGTCCAGCTGGTCGTCTCTGCACGGGGGATTGAGGGACTTCGTGCAGGCGATGCCGCTGCAGCAGGGGGCCATGCCGGTCGGGTCGGCGAGGGTGACGGGGTTGTTGTCGGCGTAGTTGTAGCCGTTCATCTGCTGGGAGTCGCCCATCTTGATGATGGGGTCGACGGAGATGAAGCGGCCGGTGATGGGGTCGTAGCCGCGGGCGCCCAGAGTGGTCAGATCAGCGCTGTCGTCGGTGATGCCGCCGACGAAGCCGCGCTGGTGTTCCTGGGGCCATGCGCCCTGGGCGTCGCGTAAGCGGCCGAAGGGGGCGTAGCGGCGCTGGCTCAGGGCTCCGGTTTCTGCGTTGACGGCCAGTTCGGTGCTGCCCTGGTGGTCGGAGATGAGGTAGGTGACCCCCGTGGTGGTACGCATGGCGTTGCCGATGAACCGGCGCGCGGTGGTGGCGGTGGCGCCCTTGGCCAGGTGAACCTCCAGGCCGGGCAGGTACAGGGTGGTGCCGTCCTTGTCGCGCCGGATGAGGCGCTCGCCGTCGGCGCCGTACAGGAAGCGGGTTTCGCCCTTCTTGTCGTCGTTGACCTGGGTGAGTTCGCCCTCGGCGTCCCAGGTCAGGGTCTGGTTGCCGCCCTGGGTGCGGCGTTCGGTGGTGTTGCCGGAGGCGTCGTAGGCGTAGGAGGCGGCTCCGGAGACGGTGGTGAGGCGGTGGGCCTTGGCAGGGTCGTAGGCGTAGGTGCGGTCCGACTGCTGGACGCCGCCCGCCGGGCCGGCGCCGTACAGGGATTCGCTGCGGCGGTTGCCGGTGTCGTCGTAGGTGTAGGTGGCCCGGTAGGGAGCGGGGCCGCCGATGGTGGTGTTCTCGCCGGTCTCGGCGCATTGCGTGTCGTCGGTCTGGGTCCAGGCTTCCGACAGGCGCGACAGCTCGTCGTAGCGGAAGCACTGGTTGTCGACGCCGTCGCGGGAACTGTCCTTGACCTGGGTGATGTTCCCGGCGGGCTGGTAGGTGTACTGGGTGCTGCGGTCGGTGCCGGGCATACCGAAGTGCCAGGTGGTGGCCTTGGCCAGGCGGCCGGTGCCGAACTCGTAGTCGAAGGTCTGGTCGATCTGCTTTCCGGCGGCGCCGGAGCGCATGCGCAGGCCGATGAGCCTGCCGGTCTTGGTGTAGTCGGCGCCGGTCAGGTAGGTCGACAGCTGGGACTTGCTGGAGACCAGGCGGCCGAGATCGTCGTAGGTGTAGGCGATGTTCTCGGCGGGCAGGCCGCCGACGGCGGGGCTGCTGCTCGCGGCCACGCTGCCGTCGAGGTTGTAGCTGGTGTCGAAGACGTAGCCGCCGACCGGCGCCAGGGCCCCTTCGGTGGCGGGCAGGGTGACCCTGGTGCGCTGGGGGCGGTCCAGGTTGTCGTACTCCTCCACCTGCGTGGTGTAGCGGTCGTTGCCGACGATGCGGGAGGAGCTGGTCAGCTGGCCCTCGCGGACGGTGTCGTACACCCATTCGGCGATCTTGGTGCCGGGTGAGGAAGTGGTGGCGTCGTACTTGGCGATCGCGCGGCCCAGGCCGTCGTACTGGATGCCGATCTTGTGGTTGCGGGCGTCGGTGGTGAGCACCGGCCGGTCGAGGGTGTCGTAGGCGACCTTTTCCACACCGCGGTCGGGGTCGTCGGTCCGCACCCGGCGGCCGAGCAGGTCGTAGGTGTAGGTCCAGACCTGGTTGCCGGGGCCGGTCACCGATTCCGGCCGGCCGCGATGGTCGTAGCCGAACTTCGTGACGACGGGTCCGGCCGCGCGGTGCTGGTGCACTTCGCGGGTACGGCCGTGCACGTCGGTGTAGGTCGTCACCGGGGTGCCGCCGGACGGCGGGATGACCTTGGTCCAGTCGTCGCCGTACTCGTAGCGGGTGTTCCACAACTCGTTGGCCGCGCCGTCGCTGTTGCCCGACAGCAGCCGTTCGACGAGCAGCCGGCCGCGGCCGTCGTAGGTGTTCCAGACCTGGCTCTCCACCGCGCCCACCACCGCCGCGCCGAACCGGGCCGGTTGCGGGTCGCCGTCGGCGTAGTAGGGCGCGAAGGTGTAGTGGACCTGCCCGGCCCCGTTGTAGACGGTGTCGGAGATGATCCGGCCCTTGGCGCCGGTGGCGTCGTCCCGTCCGGGGGCCTGCGACTGGCGCGGGCGCAGCCAGCCGTCGAACAGGGTGTAGGAGGTCTGCTGGCCGCCGTCCCTGGTCAGCGTCCTGGCGCCCACGGCCACGATCGCGCCGGGGTTCATCAGGTACTGGTACTCGTTGTCGGGAACCTGGCTCTTGGTGCGGCCGGGCCCCCAGACCTTCGAGGTACGCCCCAGCGCGTCACGATCGGCGATGGTCGTCCTGCCGCTGGGATTGGTTTCCCGGATCGCCAGGCCCCAGGCCGGATCCAGCACCCGTGTGGTGGTCAGGGCCGATTCCGGGTCGGTGGCCGTGGCCCGCGGGGTGGTCGAGGTCACCTCGGTGGTGACGCCATGCGGTTCGGAGTAGCCGGTGGAGGTGACCTGCCCGGCGGCGTCGGTGACGGTCTTGGGCCGGCCCAGGACGTCGTAGCTCGACCGGGCCATCACCTGGTAGGAGGTGATCGCGGTCGCGGAGGCCGCGACGGCCCGCTCGGTCTTCGTCACGTCGCCGTGCGCGGGCGCCGCCTTGAACGCCTTGTCGTCGTAGTAGCTGCGTACGTCGGCGACCAGGTCGGTGGTCAGGTCCGGCTGGTCGGCGCAGCGCCGGGCCACCGTGATCACCCGGGCCGCCAGCCGCAGCACCCGCGGCCCGTCGGCGGTCAGCTCGGTCCTGGTGCATTCCTCGTCACCGGGTACGCCGACCTCGCCCTCGTCGTCGAGGGCCAGCGCCGCGCCGTTGGTGAGGTCGAAGTCGGTCACCGTGGAGCGGGTCTGCTGCCACGAGGAACCGGCCAGGGCGAAGGCGCGGGTCGTCCTGGTTCCGGTGAGGTTGGCCGTCATCGTGCCCCACGGACGGGACTTGCTGGCCGTCTGGTGGTGCCACGGGCTGGTGACGGACTTGCTCACCGGCTCGCCGCCCACCTTGTCGTAGGTGACGGTGCGCAGGGTCATGCCGTGCAGCGACTCGTGGTCGGTGGGGTTGCCGCCCTCGCCGTCCGGGAGGGTGACGGTCTTGGTGCCACCGGAGGGGCCGGCGCGGTCGCCGTGCATGCCCTGGAAGAACCAGTGGTCGGTCTGGGACGGCGTGCCGCCGCTGGCCTGGCTGGTGGCGCCGCTGATCACGCGGACCCTGTCGTAGCCGCGCCAGTTCGACCACGTCTTGAACTTCTGCGGGGTGATGCCGTCGTCGTCGGCGTAGTGCCAGGCGGGCCGGCCGATGCTGTAGTCGTAGCGGGTGACCATGTCCGAGCCGCCGCCGGTCAGGTCGGTCTGGATCAGCGCGCGCACCACGTACTTGTGGAACCAGTCCAGGCTCGGATCGGCCCCGCCGTTGGCGTTCTGCCAGAACGTGGGGAAGCAGCGGCGCCGGTTGGTCGCCGGTTCGGGCAGGTCGGAGGGGGTGCAGTCCATCTCCGAGTAGGTGATGTCGAGCTTGCCGCCGGTCTCGTTCTGGATGGCGGCCACGCGTTCCTTGATGAACGGGCCGACGTCGTCGCCGAGTTCGTCCACCCGGTTGGCGAGCTGCTGGTAGACGAAGCTGACCGGCGGCGTGGTGATCGGCGCGGGCCCGGCGTGCCCGGTGTGGGCGATGTCGGTGAGCTTGAGCTGCCGGTCCACGTCGGCGATGCCCCACAGGTGCTTGAACTGCCACGAGTCCACTTCGCGGTGGCCGGTGCCCGCCGGGTTGACGACCTTGGTGGTGACCTTCGTCAGGCGCTTGCGGGTCCAGAAACTCGGCGTCGCCGTACCCTTGCCGTGCTTGCACTCGGTGCCCGGCTCGCAGTTCATGTCCCAGGGCACGTCCGGCCAGCGGGCCGGGTGGGCGCCGATGTCGCCGCATTCTTCGGCCAGGCAGCGTTCGGCGTTGGTGAAGTCGACCACGGCCGGGGGCGTGGCCGGGAAGACGTCGTCGCCGCGCAGGCCGTACTGGATGGAGGTCAGGTAGCCGCCGCGGGTGTAGGGGGTGTCGTCGGCGGCGCGCAGGTTGCGGCCGTAGTGGTTCTTCTCCTTGGCGTAGTAGAAGGCGACGGCGTTGCCGCGGGTGTCCTCGATGTAGTCGAGGTTCCACCGCCAGCCTTGGGAGCACCAGGAGTCCTTGAAGGCGTTCTTGTGGCACGGCTCGCCGTTGTTGTTGCCGAAGACCGGTACGTCCCAGGCGGCGTTGGTCTGCGGCTTGCCGGAACTCCAGCCAGGCAGGCGGTTCTTGCCGAAGTAGTACCGGGTGCCGTCGGGGGTGGTCACCCGCCAGTGCTCGTTGTCGTCGTCGCCGTTGCCGGTGTCGGCGTCGGTGCCGATCAGGCGCTGGACCTTGGTCCCGTTGTCCTTGGCCAGGACCCAGCTGTCGGCGCCGGTCGGGATGAGCTCGCCGCCCGATCCGCCCAGGGAGAGCGTGGCGTTGTCGTAGGCCCAGCACTGGTCCATCGGCTCGACCTGGTAGGTCGGGTCCTTCGGCACGCCGTCGTCCTTGCACGGCTTGTACTTGCGCTCGATGAACCCGGGCGACAGTTCGAAGCCGTCGCCGACCCACGATGCCTGGTTGTTGCTGCTGACCGTGCGGCCGTCGATGGACGCCGAGGAGTAGTTGACCGCCAGGTTCGGCACCAGCCCGCCCGGCACCGGCGGCACCCGCAGCGGGTAGGACCAGGAGAAGTCCCCCGACTGGGCGCTGACCTGCCAGGTCGCGGACGGTGAGAGCGAGGTGACCCCGAAGTCGCCCTTGTCGCCCGCCGCCGCTGACGTCACGGCCAGCACCATCGGCTCGGCGCCGAGGTCCACGTCCGCGCTGAGCGTCCTGGCCGCGCTGTCGTTGCGCCCCTTCAGCGGTACGGCCCGCCGGCACTCGGCCCTGTCCGGGCTGGTCAGGGCACACACGGGCAGCGCCGCCAGGCGCATGCGGGAACCGAAGCCGCCTCCGTAGGCTTCGGCGAAGGGCGCGTAGTCCACCGTCATCGTCACCTTGCCGGGTGGCCCGGCGGTGCGGGCCGCGGTGACGATCGGGCCGCTGACACCGGCGCGCCGCGAGGCGGCACGGTCGTGGGTCTGGATCTTCACCCGCCCGGTGGACGACGGGCCGGCCGCTGCGGCCGCCACCGCGCCGGCCCGGCGGGCCGCGACGGCGGACGCGGCCAGGTCGACCTCGGCCGTGCCCGGCGCGGGCCAGTTCACGACCGGGTCGGGCGCCTTCGGCTCGCTGATCCGGGGTTTCACCGCGGCGGGCCGGCCGGGCACGACGCGTTCCCGGTCCACGGGCCGGGGCCGGTCGCGCTCGGCGGCGGCGACGGCCGGCCGGAGGGTGGCGGGGACGAACAGCAGTCCCGCCGTGAGCACCAGGGTGAGCACCGCCCGGAGCGTCCTGGCCAAGGACACGCGGCGGCGTGCGGCATGGACGCGCATGCCGTACCTCCAAGGAAAGAGTGGGGGACGGGGTCGCCGCGGCGGCGCGGCGACCCCGAGGCAGGGTCAGCCGGAGTCGTTGTCGGTGAGCGCTCCTTCTGAGACGGCCGACAGCTCCGACCACACGGACAGCAGGTCGAAGAGGGAAACGACCGCGGGGCCGCGCAG